>JAUUWJ010000096.1 GCA_030589175.1 Actinomycetes bacterium | reverse complement strand
CCATGGAATCAATACTGGAAGAGACTTCAAAAAGGTGGCGGATGGCTCTCTTCCCTTCGTATACATAGGTTATCGGCTTAAGTAATTTCTTATCAACACCGCTTTGCTCGCTTAAGAAATCTAAAATCTCATCTCTGCCATCATCTAAATCTAAAAGTACCGAATAAACTTCGGTGCGGTTACAGGTAGAAATAATTACGGTTTCATTTACCGAGCTTTTATCCAGGAGAGCTTTTACCGCCTCATCTAGCTTATGCTCGAGAGACAGTTTCTCTCTAACTTCTACTGGCGCTGTTTTATGGCTAAGACCACATACGGTTATATGCATGAGTTTATTAAGCCTTTAGCTTGCTCGATATCTCCTTTTTCAATAAGCTCGACTATCGGCAGTTCGGCTATTGTTTTAAGTACAAGCTTACGCTTATCTAAATCGGCATGTTTACTAATAACTTTATCGCGTGCATCCGCTAAGAGCTCTAAATACTTCTCGTATTCAGTGCCAAAATTCTTTTCTAAATCTTTTCTTAGTTTTTTGCTTAAAGCCGGGAATTTACCGCTGGTAGATATGCTTACTACTAAATTTCCTCTTTTAACAATCGATGGTACGTAGAAGTGGCAAAGCTCTGGTTTATCAACAATGTTTAATAATACACCTTTTTCCTCGGCTTCACCTGCTATCTTAGTATTAACGTCGGCATCATCTGTGGCTGCAATTGCTATAAAAGCGCCCTCTAGGTCGCCTTCTTTATATTCACGGTTGATTAATTCTACGTTTCCGTCAAGGTTTTTGGTGCTTTCTGAAATATCCGGACTAATTATTTTTACGTTTCCACCTGCTTCTAATAGAGATTTAGCTTTTCTGTAGGATACATCTCCTGCGCCTATTACTACGCACAATTTATCTTTTATGTTGAGGTTGATAGGATATAGCTTCACTTAAACTCCTTGCTAGATATTCGTGAGATAAGTAATAACGCTGGTGACAATTATCGGAACTATCCCGCTTATTGCGACAAATGAAGATTTTTGACCTACCCAGCCGATTTGAAAGCGCGAATATAAATAAAATAAGTATAAAAACCAGGTTATTACCGAGGCGACTAATATGTTTATATCCCAGCCGCCTTGCCAAAACTTAAGAGCCATCGAAATTCCTAAAGCTATCGCTATTGAAAAGAGAATGAAACCGGCGACAATAGAGCGGTATGCCGATTCATCGAGTACTTCAAGAGAAGGTAAAAAACGCTGCAGGGCGCTTGGTTTTTTAGATTTAAGCTGGCGTTCTTGTAATAGATAAAATACAGCCGCTCCGGCAGCAACAATAAAGGCCGCATAAGCAATAATTATTAATATAACATGGACTAAAACCCACGAGCTTTTCAAGTTTTCAAAGAGTGAGACCGGAATTTTATAGCGGCTCCAGCCGACTAAAAGCAAAATAATAGCTAACAGAGAGGCGTAAAAGCCAAGTATGCGTACTTTTGACCAGGCTTCTACAACTAAGGCTTCCAGAACGACAAAAGTGCTTATAAAAAGAAAAACTTCAAAAAGACTTGCTTTGGAGAATCCGCCGGCAGATATATATCTTGAAATTATAGTAATTATCTCCGCTACTAAGCCGCCGACTAGAAATATCGTAGCCCAACGCAGATATGATTTACTAGGGAGTCTTATTTTGGCAGCATAAAAAATAAAAGAACTTATATATAAAGCTATTGCCAGCCAAAAAAATACTAAACTAATTTGCTCACTTAACATTTAAACCCTCTTCCAATAATTAATTGCTTTGGTCAGGATTTGAAGGAATTATTTTTTACCTTTTAGCAACTCGATTTGCTTCTCTACTTTACCAACACGAGTACCAATAATAATCATATAAATTAGTAGAACAAGCCAAATTGCGCCATAAGCGGAAGCTACGTAAACAAAACTTTCCGGCATTTAACTGCCCTCCTTTAGCTGAATTAAATCTTCTTCAGCTTTTCCAAGTTTAATCCTTAAAGTCATTAAGACTGCGAATAATACCGTAAAAACAAACAAACTAAAGAAAAAAGCCACTTTCATCTGAGGGTCCAGCTGCATACCACCGCTGCTTGGCGTATTAAAAATAACAGGATGAATGGAATTCCACCATCTAATCGAAAAGAAAACGAGTGGTACGTCGATAAAAGCAATTACGCCGTAAACAGCTGAAAACCGTCCTCTTTTGCCTTCTTCTTCTACTGAATTTGCCAGCATAAAGTAGCCAACATAGAGTAACCAAAGAACCAACGTGGTTGTCAAGCGCACGTCCCAAGTCCACCAGGTCCCCCAGGCCGGCTTAGCCCAGATTGGACCGGTTATCAACACTAAAGTAGTAAATATAATTCCGATCTCGGCAGCCGAATGAGCTACTATATCGTAGATTTTTTTCTGGGTCCTTAGATAGGCAATACTGGCTACAAAAACAATCGTAAATCCCAGCAAGCCGTTCCAGGCTAAAGGTACATGAAAATAAAAGATTTTTTGAGAAAAACCTAGGATCTGTTCGACCGGAGCGTAATAAAACACCAAATAAATCGCTATTAGAAAAAGAGGGATAAGGATAATGGCCAAAATGTTGTTTATTCTGCTACTATTCATATTAATCCTCCACGATAAAGTCAAATACTAAAAACGGTACTATTAAAAAAATAATATCATACAAAATAAGGAATTGCAGCCATAAGCTCACCTTCTGAGGATCAGCGTTAAGAGCGAATACAAAACCCGACAGCTTTACCACTCCGATAAGCAAAGGGATTATTACCGGAAAAAACAGTATGGGGAGCATTAAATCCCTGGCTTTTGTATTTACAGAAATTGCTGAAAGAAGAGTTCCTACCGCTACAATGCCTAAATCACCTAGTACAATTGTCAAAATAAGCAAACCTAGCTCTGCTAAAAAACCTTCGCTTACAAAGAACAATACAAAAATCGGCAAGCTAATAATTTGCACTACGCCGAGGAAAATAATATTTGAAAAAAACTTACTCCAATAAATTAGAGAGCGGTCAAAAGGGGCCAGAAGCAGACCGTCCATTACCCCTTCGTCTTTTTCAGAGACAAAAGTCCTGTTAAGGCCCAGCACAGCGGCAAAAGTAAGCGCAACCCAAAGCAAGCCGCCGATTGAGCCCGCAACTTTCTTATCCGCTTTTATGACTTGTAGCACGTCAAAAAAACCAAAGTTAAGAATGACAAAAACGAGGAGAATGAAAATAAACATAGCGGAAATCATCTCTTTTGTTCTTAGTTGAGAAATGATGTCTTTTTCAATTAGCGAGTACATCTGCTTAACTATCGATTTCAATTTTCTTTCACCTTGGCCAGGTACGTATCTTTAAAGCTATTAATATCAATGCCTTTTGTGCGCTCGTCAAAAACAATTCCTTTTGTCGATAAAATCAAGGCTCTATCTGCCAGAACAAGTCCTTTTTCTAAGCTATGCGTCGTCATAATAAAAGTGCTATTAGTTTCCTTAAGGTTCTCTATTGCTTGATCTAAAATAGTAACCGCCTGGGCATCCAACCCGCTATGCGGTTCATCAAGAAACAAAAGCTGTGGTTTATGAAGCATTGCCCGAGCAATAGCTATACGTTGTTGCATGCCCCTGGAAAATGTTCGGATTAAGTCAAATCTTCTTTCCGACAGATCTACAAGCTCTAAGAGCCCAGTGATTCTCTCTTCGCTATTATTGACGCCAAATAAACGGCAAAAGAATCTTAGGTTTTCATAAGCTGTGAGATCCGGATAAAGATAAGGATTATGGCTGATTACGCCGATGTTTTTTCTAATGAATACGGGGTCGCGTTTTTCCGATATTCCTTTAAGAGAAAAATCGCCTTTAGTCGGGTTAAGGATGGTTGCCAAAACTTTAATAAGAGTGGTCTTTCCGACACCATTAGGGCCGAAAATGGTCAGAAACTCCCCTTTTTTCAAGGAGAAGGTGATATCTTGCAAAACTTTGCGCCGGCCGAAATATTTACTGATATTTTCTACTGCTAAATAACTATTATTGGCTTTATTCATTGCTATATTCTTTCGGCAAATATAAAACTTATATTAATGATATCAATAAAAGCAGTTTCTCGACAGTAGACGCTAGATTCCAGCACTAACAAAATCTTTTATCCAATGTCTAACATCTAACGTCTAATATCCAGACTAATGTTCGGTTTGGCCTTCTAGGATTTCAACTGCGTGGGATAAAATCGGATCGAGTATTTTAAAAGACTCATCGACTGCTT
>JAUUWJ010000109.1 GCA_030589175.1 Actinomycetes bacterium | reverse complement strand
CCTGCCTATCCGCTAACTGCCATTAGGCCCCGCCTGCCCAGCTGATTACTCATCGGGCTAGCGAGCAGGTAGCGGGCAGGGAAATCCTAAACAATTCGAAAATCCTAATTTCAAATGTTCAAAACAAATGTTTTGGATTTTGGATTCAGAACATTGGATATTGTTTAGTATTTAGAATTTAGTGCTTAAGATTTCGTTTCAGAGGGGTTTAATTACTATATGGCGCTCCGGGCCCTCTCCCTGGCTTTCAGTCATAACTTCGGTCGATTCACGCAGGGTCATGTGAATGGCGCGTCTTTCGTAGGAGTTCATGGGTTCCATGCTTATCGGCTCGCCTTTTTCACTAACTTCTTTAGCTAATCCTTGAGCCCGATCTTTAATATTTTCAATGCGCCTTTCTTTATAGTCCCCGACATCAACTACATATCTCACTCGGTCTTCGTCGCGCCCCTTGTTCAAAGCAATGCTAGTGATGAATTGCAGGGACTCTAACGTGCGCCCTTCTTTCCCGATCAAAATAGCCGAATCTTCACCTTCTATCTGCGCCTTGACGCTGCCAGCCGCCTCTTCAACGTTGACCTCAGCATCAAGTTTCATCAGTCTTATTAGTTCTTCGAGAAAGTCTTTTAGTTTTTGAGTGTCGCTCATTTAAGCTCCTTGTTTTTCCGGCTCGTGATGAGGAAAGAATCTGTTTATTATATAGTGCTCAAATATTCCAACCAAGTTTGTTGTTGTCCAGTATATAACTAGTCCCGCCGGGAATATGTACGCGAAATAAGCCATCATAATAAGCATCATATTCATCATCATCGATTGAGACTTATCACCGGTGCCCATAGCCTTACTATGAAAATAGTGACTAACAATCATTGCCCCCATCAAGATTATTCCCGGAACAAGAGTAGCAAAAGAAGCGCCGGCAGCAACAACGCTCTGCATTGATGCACCTAGGCCGATGCCCAAGAAGGACGCTTTCAACACCGCTTTTCCAACAGCCGCAACAGCCGGAACAGTCACAGCCTCTTCTTTGAGTTTTGCGCTACTTTTCTTTCTTAGAATCGTAAACAGGGCTATGAACACGGGGAACTGCAGCACGATAGGCAGGCAGCCTCCAAGAGGATTTACCTTGTGTTTAGAATAAAGCTTTAATAGCTCTTCTTGTTGTTTCTTCTTATCATCTTTATGTTTTTTTTGAACTTTCTTTAGCTCCGGCTGCAGCTTCTGCATGCTTTTCATCGATCTTGTTTGCTTAATCGTTAGAGGCAGCATCAAAAGCTTTGTGGCTATCGTCAATAAAATAATTGAAATGCCAAGATTGCCGGTTAAGCCATTAAGAGTCGTTAGAGCCTGAGCCAGCAGGCTAATAAGACTATTCCATACTTCAATAAATATACTAATCTCCTCCTTTAAGCCGGGTCATAGCCGCCCTTGGCCCAGGGATGACAGCGTAGAATCCTCCAAGCAGCCTTTAAGCTACCTTTTATGGCGCCATGTTTTTTTAAGGCGTCAGCTGCATAACTAGAGCAGCTCGGGTAATATCTACAGCTCCTGGGTAACAGGGGCGATATAATTATTTGATATATTTTAACTAATACTATAAGAACATATCTCATCTTGTTAACCCCGCTTTGCTCAATAATTTTAACATTATCTTGCTGGTTTCGTCATAGCTGTTCAGCAGGGGAGATTTTGCTACGACAATGATTTCCGCGGGCAAAACTTTTTCGTAGTTTAGCCGAAAAAATTCTTTTATGAGCCTTCTCGTTTTATTTCTCTGCACAGCCTTGCCCTGCTTCCGAGATATGCTGATACCTATCTTTGTTTCTTTTGCTCTCAAATAGTAAAGAGTGGCTCTTTTAGAAAACACGCTTTTACCGCAACTGTAAACTTGCTTAAATTCTTTATCCGTCTTTAGCGTGAGTGTAGCCTTTGACATGTCAGGCAGATATTTTCTTTCTGCCCCTTGCCCTTCTTCTGGCTAGAACCCTGATTCCGGACTTAGTTTTCATGCGGGCCCTGAAGCCATGTCTTCGTTTTCTTTTTATTTTGCTGGGCTGATACGTTCTTTTCATGTTTACTCCTGCGCCAGCGTATTATATTTTGCAATCATACATATGTCAAGAGAGGAAGTGCCTACATCAAATTATATTTATAAAAGATTATTGTTGTGAAATTTGTGTGGAGAATGTGGAAAAAATAAAAAGTAGCGTTTACGCGCAAGAAAGTTGTTGCTGGCTTGCTTGGCCTTTGTTATAATCTGAAATGCGCTAGGTGTTAAATATACTAATTTTAGCAAAATCCGCAGCTTAATCGCCATTTATTTTCTGAAACACAGTAAACATAAATAGCCTTATCGTTTTTTATATTCACTCTACAACTTAGCGTTGAAACGCTTGAAAAATGAAGGCATTTATCGACTTATCCCCAAGTGTGGACTAGTTGTGGATAAATTTTTCACGCTGATAGGGGTGCGTCCCTATTAATAAATTCATAATGGCGCGCTTTGTTGACTAGGGTTTTTGGGAGGAGTTTTCTTTTGTGGAACAAAGGCAAAGTTTTCGCCAGTGTTTAAAAAAGATTGAGAGAGTTTGGAAAGATGAAGTTGTTTGAAAAAATAGGAAAAAGATCACAAACAAACAAATACAACAAAAGCTCGGGAAGCATAGCTGTGTATGACAGCAAAATGTCTCCTCCTCGCTTAATAAGTGTTGCGGCCGCATCTTGCTCCGAATTTATTGAGAAACTAACCACCTCTACATATAGAGAGTGTCAGCAAAAGGGCGTCTCTTTTCCATACACCGTTCTAAGAGAGGCTGTCGAAAACTTAATCCACGCCGGATTTAAGGAAGTTGTTATTAGCGTGCTCGATGGTGGAAACATGATAAGAATCAGCGACCAGGGTCCTGGCATAAAAGACAAAAAAAGAGCTTTTGAGCCGGGGTTTACAACAGCCTCCAATGATATGCAAAAACATATCCGAGGTGTGGGCAGTGGCCTGCCTCTTATGCGTGAAATTATGTCATTCTCCGGTGGCAACATCGACGTCGAAAACAACTTGGCGTCGGGAACCGTTATTACTCTTTCTTTGACCTCGTCGACCGATCAAGATAACAGCCAACTACAAGAGGAGGATGTCAAGCACCTTACCAGGCGGCAGGCGGCAATCCTTTCGCTTGTTACCGAGCTTAGCCAGGCGGGCCCCTCTAAAATAAGTAAAGAGTTAAACCTTACACTTAGCACCGTCCACCGTGAACTAGTTTGCCTAGAAGAAATGGGACTGCTAAAATCGGGTAGCCAGGGAAAGCGCTTTTCTACGACCAAGGGTTTGAACTCTCTTAATAAAACAGTTTTTAATTTCGGAGAAATATAAATGACCCAAAATACAAAAAAACTAAAAACCCTTTGGGAAAAAACCCTAGAAGTTGTTCAAGAACAAATAAATACCCCTACATTTGAAACCTGGTTTAAAAATACCGCTCCCCTGCAGGTCGAAAACGGTCTCATTTTGATAGCAACTCCCAGCTCTTTTGCAAAAGAATGGCTAGAGAGCAGGCACCAACAACTTCTTGAAGCATCTCTCGAGCAAGTAGCCGGACGGCACTTTAAGATAAAGCTTGTCGTTGATAATAACAGCCGTGGAGCGAGTAAGGACGCTCTCGTTGCTGAAGCCCCCAAAGAGAGTAGTGTGGATTCTAGGCGTGCGCGCGTTGATTTTTCTTTGAACGAAAAGTATAGTTTTGATTCCTTCGTTATTGGAGGATCAAACCGTTTTGCTCATGCAGCGGCGCTTGCTGTTGCCGAAAGCCCCGCCAAGGCCTATAATCCCTTGTTTATATATGGCGGTGTCGGGCTCGGAAAGACCCATCTTCTCCAAGCCATTGCAAGCTATGTGCTAAGTAATTACACGGACCAGAAAGTTAAGTACGTTTCTACGG
>JAUUWJ010000102.1 GCA_030589175.1 Actinomycetes bacterium | reverse complement strand
TCCATGCTCAGCTCGCCAGTTCTTAGCATGACCTACCGGTAACCCTTCCCAGCCTTTGTCGTGACACGTTTCACATGCTGATGGCGGATTAGCTTCTTTTATTTCTGGAAATACTTTCACCATTTCTTCCCACTCGGGATTACCTTCCTTTTGAGAAGAATGGCAACGCATACATTCTTTCATTTCTAAGAAGTCTTTGTATCTGTGCTTTATTTTCTTTTTGGTTTCTTCGTTCTCACCCTTATACTCTTTGAAAACATCTAATATTTCCTTCTTTCTGGAATCTGCCGTTGCCTCTTCTTCGGTGGGTTCCTTGTGAACAACTCGGTTGTGGCAAACAGTACAATTAAGTCCTTTTGCTAAATGCTTTGAATGATATTTTTTCTCTTTCTTAGTGTCTTTACCTTCCATTTTACGGCTAAAGACAGGCCTTGGAGATACATACCTGGTTGCCATATTATGACAGCGTTCACAAACATCCTTTTTAATATGCTCTAAACCAACCAGGCTATCTTTATTGATTGGACGATGAACACCGACTATAAACTCCTCATACATACCGAGAAGACCTGTTTTCGATTTTTCAAGAATGAAACCAATAGCATTTTTTGCCGGCATGTGGCATGCGTAACAGGGTACATTGGCATGAGATGAATCAAGCCAAGTTTGGTACTCTGGTTGTTGGTCGTGACAAAGGGCGCTTCCGCAGAAAGCTGGGTTTGAAGCTAAAGTTAAAGATAGTGTAAAAAATAAAGGTACCGTGAGCAAAAAGGCACCTGCAATCAAGATAAGTCTTGCTCTTCGCTTAGGATCCTTTAGTGTCTCCCGCAGATTTGACAAACCTATCCTTGCCATTTGACCCCCTCTTTCTACTTAGCAACTTATTTATTTGATTTAGATTTTAAAGGAACAATAAGTAAATCTGCTACTTATTTATACCATATACTAGGAAACCCTAACCTAAAAGTCAATACAAATAACTTAGAATAGTTTACTTCCAGTGGTTTTGAGACCCAAGTGCTCACAAGCTTTCTTAGTAGCAACTCGGCCCTGAGGCGTCTTCTGTATAAAACCGAGCTGAACCAAATAAGGCTCATATACTTCTTCTAAGGAATCCTTTGCCTCTCCCACTGCCGAAGCCAAGGTGTTTAGACCAACCGGTTTTCTTTCAAACCTCTCTACTAAAACATGGAGAATTTTTTGATCGACCACGTCCAGGCCGACTTCGTCTACTTGAAGCATTTTAAGCGCCATGCTCGCCAACTTCCCTTCGATAATCCCGTCTCCTTTTACTTCGGCATAATCGCGAACTCTTTTGAGCAAACGATTTGTGACCCTGGGAGTACCGCGAGAACGTTTGGCAATTTCCGCAGCCCCTTCATTGTTTATGGAAATAGATAATAACTCAGCCGACCTTTTTATTATCGTATTTAAGTCTTCTTTGAGATAGTAGTCCAGCCGAAGCTGAATACCGAAACGGTCTCTTAGGGGAGAGCTTAAAAGACCTATTCTTGTCGTTGCTGCAACTAGCGTAAAAGGAGCAATATCCAGACGCATAGTACGCGCACTGGGACCTTTGCCGATGATTATATCTATTTTTCTCTCCTCCATTGCCGGATAGAGAACTTCTTCAACTGTCTTATTTAACCTGTGAACCTCATCGACAAATAAGATATCGCCTTGCTCAAGATTAGTTAGAATCGCAGCCAGATCACCTGCTCGCTCAATAGCCGGGCCGCTAGTAACCTTTATACCTACTCCCAGTTCGTGAGAAATTATATTTGCCAGTGTAGTTTTTCCTAAACCCGGCGGGCCGCTAATTAATACATGATCCAAAGCGTCTGAGCGTTTTTTTACTGCTTTAACACAAACTTCCAAATTCTTTTTAACGTCTTGCTGACCTATAAACTCGCTTAACTTTTTTGGCCGCAGTGACTGTTCGTAGAATAATTCTTCTTCTAGCGGCTTTGCGCTTATAAGATCTTTACTCTCATCCATTTGCTAAGCTCCTTAAAGCTTTCTTTACTAATTCTTCAGCATTTTTCTCGCCGTCGCAAGAGGCTAAAGCCTTATTTATTTCAGTGTTTGAATAACCCAGATTTTGTAGAGCTTGCTTGGCTTCTGTTAAGTAGGGGGCTTGGTGGATATCTTCAGTGAGCAGCTTTCCTTTCAGTTCTAAAATTATTCTTTTGGCATTCTTGCTTCCCAGACGAGGGACAGAGGCTAGAAAGTCGGCATCTTCAATAGCTATAGCTTTCTTAAAATCATCAATGCTATAGCTGGATAATATACTCATAGCCAGTTTTGGCCCAATGCCGCTTATACTAATAAGCTTTTCAAATATTGATTTTTCTTCCTTTTGAGCAAAACCGAAAAGTTGCCATCCGTCATCGCGAACATGCAGGTAAGTATAAATTGTCGCTTCATTACCTACTTGGCCTATCGACGACGGGTCATTAGTAGCAAGCTCAACACTGTACCCGACTCCGCCAACATCTAAAATAATATTGCTTGCTTCTTTTTCTAATATAGTGCCTCTAAGCTGCGATATCATTAAACCTCTGCAATCTTGCTATTATATGAATTAACATGGCATATTGCTACTGCCAGAGCATCCGCTTCGTCATCTTTTATCTTTTCTTCAATGCTCAATATTTGCTTAACCATATATTTAACTTGTTTCTTGTCTGCTCTACCATAGCCTACTACAGCTTGCTTTACCTGCAAAGGGGTATATTCAAAGCATTGCAAGTTACTGTGAGATGCGGCCAGCAAAATGGCACCCCTTGCTTGGCCTACATTTAAGGCAGTCTTGGCATTGGTATTAAAGAAAAGCTGCTCAGCCACAAAATATCGGGGTTTGAATTTATTAATCAGAGAGCTGACTCGGCCGTAAATTGTACTTAACCGTTCTTCAGAGCGCCTGGTCTTGGAAGTAACGATTATGCCGCTTTCCAAAAGCTCGTTTTTACCGTTATTTGAAGAGATAACACCGTAACCGGTCTTTGCGGTTCCTGGATCGATTCCTATAGTAATCATTAATTTAGATTGCTAGCCACTAGAGTTCAGAGGTCAGGATTTCTTATCTTTTTTACCTAATCTCCAATCTCTGACCTCTAGCCATCTTTCCCTCCGAACACTTGTTTGTGATTATAGCACTGGAAAAATAAAAAATAAAATAGAAAAAATAAGAAAGATTATTTTTGGTTATTCGTTATTAGTTGTTGGTTATTGGTTTATATGTCAGCTATACAACCTCTTGTACGTACCCACTATATCTAGTAGGTATACCACTAGATATAGTGGGTCAATTAAGAATTAGAAGTTAAGAATTAAACACCCATTATCCAATGGCTTTTGGGTTTTCTAATCCCAATAAGTAAGTTCTGAAATCTCATCTGAGTAACATGTGTCTAAATGAGGTTGAATACGGCTGCAAATTTGATGTTTGAGCCCCGACATGTCGGGGCGAGTTTCAAATTTAGCCAATGAAACCGAAATTTAGGCCATAGTCACGGAGGTGAGATTCGAACTTACTTATAAAAAATTGGTACAAATTTAAGGTTTTTACCTTTCAAACGTTTAATATTCGCGGAAGGGAACCATAACCTGTTTATAGCAAAAAATATAAAAAAATTGTTTTTACCAAGAAGCTATTTCACAGAAACGGATTTCTAACCTTATAAAAAGATTCAAATATTAATAAATAGTTCGGAGATGCTATCCAGCAATATCCTCTATTACTTCATCATCAATATCGAAGTTGGCATAGACGTTTTGGACATCGTCATGCTCTTCTAACATTTCCATAAGTTTAAGAAGTTTTTTGGCGTCAGCAGCATCTGGTTTTATCGTATCTTTGGGTAAATAAGTAATTTCGGCACTTGAATAAGCTATGGTTGAATCCTCTAAAGCAGCTTTAATGTTATTTAAATCTTTAGGAGCACCTATTATTTCATAATGTTTTTCCTCAATTGCCATGTCTTCAGCACCGGCTTCCAACACAATTGTCATTAAATTATCTTCATCAACGTTCGGCCCTTTTTGGACTAAAGCAAGTGCTTTCTGCTCAAACATCCAAGCAACCGAGCCACTCGTGCCAAGTTTTCCCCCATGTTTCGTAAAAATATGGCGCATATCGGCTGCTGTTCGGTTCTTGTTGT
>JAUUWJ010000136.1 GCA_030589175.1 Actinomycetes bacterium | reverse complement strand
TTATAAAGTTTGCCGAGAATGTTGGAAACGTTAACTTTGTTTCATTGCCAAAGAAGGGAAATAGAAACTCACCTTTCTTTTCAGAGCCTTCATATTTAAAACCGCAGTTTTTGGCGGCTTCAGCGGGATATATTTTTTTGGCTAGCCCGTAAGAGGCTTCATACGCTTTGTACACAAAATCACCAAACTATTGCTGATCTTTTAGTTTAGACAAAGAAACGGATGTTTTTTCTTCAACTGTTTGAAATTCATTTATTTTCTTGATTTGCTCATTTGTTAGGCCGTTAGATTGAAGCGATTTTAAAAGCTTGGCTGAAGAAAGGGAAGAGACCTTATCCCAAATCCCGATTTCTTTTATAAACTCGTCTAGCTTAATTCTCGTGGGCTCATTAGTTCTGGGAAAAGCTCCTTTTTTCTCTTTCTTGATGTTTGCTTCAAATTCAGTGCCTATTACTTTTTCTAAGTCTTTTTTCTTAGCATATTCGATTAAGGCTGCTTCGATTTTTGCTTTCTCTTCTTCGTGGATTCTTTTTTTCTCTTTAAAATCATTAACAAGCTCGGCATATTTATTAACTAACTTTACACCGTCTTCTTTCAAGTATTCGTTTTGAGGAAGATCTTTGACGGAAAATAGATGTCTTCTTTTAGGGCATAAATCAGGATAGTCGCACCAGTTGCAAAGGGGGCTCTCAAGCGGAAGAAAATTGTTTGCTTCTGTTGTTTGCTCTATTGTTTTAATGGAAGCTAGAAAAACTTGCTTAAGTTTTTCCAATTGTTCCGCCGTTCTGTATGAGCGCATTTCTTTATCGAAAACGAGATAATGCCAGACAAGATGAACTTTTTTTGAATTCGGCCATGAGTTTTCTACGGCAATTTGATAAAGAGCAAGTTGTTTGTCCTGGTCTAAAATTCTTTGCTCAGGCAAAGTGCCGGATGTCTTATAATCATGGACCTCAAGCTCGCCATCTGCTACTTCTGAGAGACGGTCAATGTAGCCCATAAACTTGTAGTTTTGACCTCCATTGCCGTTGAGGGTAACGTAGACCGCTTTTTCCAGATTTATTGTCTTGCTTTGCTCAAACGGGTGATACTTGGCGTAATAGTCTTTTATGGCTTTTTGGCCGATATTCTTATAATGCTCGGCCTTATATTCTCCTTTGACGATCTGGATGTCATCACGCCATTTTTTGTCCCAAATAGAGTTGTAGAAAGATAGAAGATCTTCCAGTGAATTGTTTTTACCAAGTTTCTTGTCTTTGTAGAGCTTTTCAAAAACGTCGTGGCAACGGGATCCTAAAAAAGCTTCAACGCTTTCCCGGTAGCGCTTAATCTTGTCAACGTATCTAAATTTAAATTGCAGCGGGCAATTTTCAAATGTATTGATTCTAGAGTAAGAATAAACTGGCATAATAATCCCTAAGAAGATAATAGCTAATTTTTACCGGAAACTAAAGCGGTTATTATATAACTAATAGTTGGTATTACGTAAAAAAAGGGTCATTAGCAGGGCGAACAAGCGTTTGGTAAATAGGCAAATAATTTCTTGATTTTTGGATAAATTTGGGTGATAATTCATTAATACGAACCGATAAGGGGGAGTAATGAAGCAAAGATCGAAGTCTGATTGCAGCACGTTTTCATACTGCCGAGGTTGGGGCGAACCAATCTAGGCAAAAACACCCGCCTAGTAACACCTTCCAAATCATCAATTTAAACGTAGTTTGTTTGGCGTACTAAAAAATATTTGCCGGTTTTAATCGATGCATTAAATACTTTCACAGATATCAACAAACGTGTTAATCTATATTTCTAATGCCCTCATTAAGAAGCACAAAGATAAAAAAAGGAATAAGCAAAGCGCCGCACCGGACGCTTCTTAGAGCTCTCGGTTTAACAAGTGATGATTTCAAGAAGCCTCTAATCGGGATTGCCAACTCCTATTCTGAATTAGTACCCGGTCATATTCACTTGGACAAGATAGCAACATCTGTTAAAAGCGGCGTTAGAGAAGCCGGCGGCGTTCCTCTTGAATTTAATACTATTGCGATATGTGACGGTATTGCTATGAATCACGAAGGAATGAAATACTCGCTAGCCAGCCGCGAAGTTATAGCAGACTCCGTAGAGTTAGTTGCCAGAGCCCATGCACTCGACGCTTTGGTTTTGATTCCTAATTGCGACAAAGTAATACCGGGCATGATTATGGCTGCCGCCCGCCTTGATTTACCGGCCATTGTTGTAAGGGGTGGCCCGATGCTCGCCGGTCGCTGGCGTGGTCAAAAAGTAGACTTAAACACGGTTTTTGAAGCGGTAGGTTTGGCAGCGGAAGGGAAGCTTACAGAAGAAGAGCTTACTCAACTTGAAGAAGTAGCTTGTCCCGGTTGCGGATCTTGCTCGGGCTTGTTTACTGCTAATTCGATGAACTGTTTAGCGGAAGCTTTGGGGATGGCTCTACCCGGAAACGGGACAATACCGGCTGTGAGCAGTAAGCGTTATGTACTGGCCGAAGAGAGCGGGCGCACGATAATGAACTTAATAAAAGAAGACAAAACACCGTCTAAAATAATGAATAAAACATCGTTTAGGAATGCTTTGGCGGCTGATATGGCTATCGGAGCTTCTACTAATACAATACTGCACTTAATTGCCATAGCTAAGGAAGCCGGGATAGAGCTCGACTTGGATTTAGTTGATGAAATAAGTAGGAGTACGCCGAATTTAGTAAGAATAAGGCCTGCCGGAAGCGATCATATGGAAGACTTTGATGAAGCAGGTGGCATGAATACTGTTCTTTCCGAACTAACGGAGAAAAATCTTTTAGATGTAAATGCAAAGACGGTTGACGGCAACTTAAGGAAACGATTAAAAAAAGCTAAACAAGCTGACGGTAGTGTAATCAGAAAAGCGATTAAGCCTTATATGAAAAGCGGCGGCTTGGCAATTTTGAGAGGAAACATAGCACCAGAGGGAGCGGTTATAAAGCAGTCGGCTGTTGTTGATGAGATGATGAAATACAGCGGAAAAGCCAAGGTATTTAACTCGGAAGAGAGAGCCGTAAAAGCGATAATGGATCGCAAAATAAAAAAAGGAGATGTTGTAGTAATCCGCTACGAAGGGCCGAAAGGCGGTCCTGGAATGCGGGAAATGCTTACACCGACTTCAGCTATAGCCGGTATGGGCTTAGACAAGCATGTTGCTTTGATAACGGATGGGAGATTTTCCGGAGCGACAAGAGGAGCGGCAATAGGCCACATATCTCCCGAAGCGGCGGAAGCTGGCCCTATCGCGATAATCGAAGATGGGGACATAATTGACATTGACATAAGAGCTAAAAAAATTAATCTTAAAATAAGTGATAGCGAGATAAAAGAAAGGCTCAAGCGGGTTAA
>JAUUWJ010000140.1 GCA_030589175.1 Actinomycetes bacterium | reverse complement strand
TCAACAGTATAGCAAATTAGGCTTTAACTGTAAACAATGCATACCCTCGACTGAAAAACAAGCTAATGTTAGCTTAGTTGTTTATTCCTCGAATTTTTAATAACAAACATTTACTAAGTTTTTGGGTGGTAAAGTATTAAGTTAAAAGTATCGGAAGTTAATCTTTGTTTTCTCGATATTGGTCTTTCGAGAAATCCATTAAGCCGTCGAAAATTGCGGAAGCGATTTTTTGTCTAAATAACGGTTTTCTTAATAAAGCTTCTTCTTTAGGATTTGTAATGAAAGCCGGTTCGATTATGACAGCGGGAATTTTAGTAAGACGCAATATATTGAAGTTTTTGCCGTGGAGTCTGCAATCTTCTAATCCCAGCGCTCTCATTTGTTCCCGATGCAAGAAATTAGCCAGTTTCTTGCCTAGGCTTGAACTATGTTTGCCCGATGAAAAATAATAACAGCAACTACCTTCGGCCTTTGTATTAGTTGAATGGTTCATGTGGATACTGACTACAAAAGAAGCTTTACTTTTATTAATCAACTCAATTCGTTTTGTCGCTGTTCTTCCTTGTCCCGGTTTTCTTGTGAATAAAACATCTGTGCCTAGTATTCTAAATAAGTTACCTACCCGAAGCGCGATGTCTTCACAGACTTCATCCTCGGGCAAATCTGTAGGGCCGATAGCGCCGTGATCGCTGCCTCCGTGTCCGTAATCTATCATTATTATTTGTTTCTCGAGCGACGCTAAAGAGCTTTGAGGATCGGTGTCATGATGAGGAAAATCTACTTCCACGTTTTTTTCCAGGGCAGTGCGCAAATTCAAAAAAGCTTCTATCGACTCAGTACTCAGTATGCCGTCATTCTTGAGCCCGATATTATGCTGAAACTCCTTTAATGCGATCATGGTCTCACGGCCATAAACTGCATCTACAGGACCCGGGTTGAAACCAACTGTCCTAAGCCACAACTGAACTGTCTTGATATCGTCTCCTACCAAAGGGGGTTTCTTTAAATAGATTGTACGGCTTCCTAGAATATAGCTTGCTTCTACTATGTCCTGCCAAGTTTCAGGGCCTACTATTCCGTCAACCAGGAGCCCTCGGTCTTGCTGAAATTGTTTGACGCAAAACTGCGTACTTTCTCCGAAATAACTGTCTTCGTCTTCAATAAAATATCCGATTTTTTTTAATCTTCTTTGTATGTCAGAGACGGCTCTTCCGCTTGACCGTAGCTTAAAGGATTTTTGTTTTCTCATGTTATAAACCTTATCGCTTAGATGTCTAAATTACAAGAAAAGACCACTATAAGCGGCTGATTAAAGATGACCACTGTGCGTGCCGATATATATGTTATACAGCAATACATGCTCCAGCAAGGAGGCACTAGTAATTGAAGTACTTATATGCAGCATTACTAACGATAATACTAATATCAGCCCAACCAATATCTATTTTTTCTGCTAAAAAAGCACCCAAGCCTTTATTGAGAAAATCTATTAATAAGCCAATAAGAGCGTCGAACAAAGTTATCGTTAAATATAAAAATAAAAAGAAAGTTTCAGCTGCTTCTAAAAAAAGTCTTTTCAAAAATAGAAAACTGATAAAAGGTGGCGCAGTAGAATTAAAACTGAAATCCAGCCAGAATGTTACGCAAGTAATAAACAGGCTTGAGAAAGACCCCAATGTTGAGTATGTAGAGCCTAACTACTTGCGAAAGGCCTCCTTGCAGCCTAATGACACTTATTACTCTTTACAGTGGGGCCTGAGCAAAATGCAGGCCCCGGCTGGCTGGAACATTGAAACAGGTGCATCTAACACGGTTGTGATTGCAGTTGTTGATACTGGTGTCGATCTAACTCATCCTGACTTAGTCGGCAAGATTCTTCCCGGAAAGGATTTCGCCAACAATGATTCTACGGCTCAAGACGATAATGGCCACGGTACTCATGTAGCCGGGATAGCGGCAGCTTCTACTAATAACGGTCTTGGCGTAGCCGGTGTTTCCTGGAACGCTAAAATTATGCCGATTAAGGTTCTAGATTCGTACGGTTCAGGTTACGACTCCTGGGTTGCAAACGGAATAAGAGAAGCGGTAAACAGGGGCGCCAATATTATTAACTTAAGTTTAGGTGGACCGGGTTATTCTGAGACCCTCAAGCAAGCAACGGACTACGCCGCTGCTAATAATGTACTGGTAATTGCTGCTGCCGGAAATACCGGTAGTTCCGTGGTAGCTTATCCGGCAGGAAATCCCGGTGTTTTAGGTGTCGGCGCTACTGATCAAAATGATAAAATAGCAAGCTTTTCATCTTACAATTCAACCGTTGATGTCTCGGCTCCCGGTGTCGGTATCGCTAGTACGCTTTGGTATCGCGGTTCTCATCAGTATGCTTACATGTCAGGTACTTCGATGGCGACACCTAACGTTGCCGGAGTTGCCGCATTAATAAAAAGCAGATGGCCGGCTTATAGCGCATCACAAATAGGCAGCCGGCTAATCGATTATAGCGATGATCTAGGCTCACCAGGAAGGGATAACTATTTCGGCTATGGTCGAGTAAACGTTTATAAAGCGCTAAACTCGAGCTCAAGAAGCAATATCAGTATTAGTATAGCCGCCAATGCTAAAAGAATTAGAACGGGCAGGAAGGTAATAATACGGGGCAGAATAAGGCCAAAAGCTTCCGGTAAAGCATTATTACGCTATAAGAAAAAAGGAAAAGGATGGCGGAGTTTAAAAAGGTTTAGGGTAAAAGGGTCTATATATAAGACAAGCGTCAGGCTTAATAGTCCTAATCGTTATGTATTTGCCGTAAGGTATGCCGGATCTTCAAGCCGTGCCATGGTAATTTATGCAGCAGGTAAACGAGTAAAATCAAAAGCCAAAAGTAAAGTATCAATTAATGCAAGCTCCAAAAGAGTTAAAAGAGGCCGTGCGTTTCGTATATACGGTAAACTAAAACTTAAAGGAAGACGCTATGTTACTTTAAAGTATAGAAAAGCCGGTTCTAAAAAGTGGCGTTCTTTATCGAAGGTCCGCGTAAGAAAACGTATTTATAAAACTAAAGTTAAGATCAACAATCTGGGCAATTACATTTTTGCGGTAAAGACCGGCGGTCACAGAAGCCGCAGCATGGTCATTATTGGTATATAGCACAACACCAACTACTCTTTCCAAAATAACTTATTAAAACTTTATTCAGTCGGTTGTATTTATCCTCTTACGAATCTCATAGCAGGCTCTAAAAGATTGGCGTATCATTACTAGCTTTTAGTATGCTAATTAACTGAGCACTAAGTAAATTAAAAATAAAATTGAAGATAT
>JAUUWJ010000074.1 GCA_030589175.1 Actinomycetes bacterium | reverse complement strand
GGTCAAACCATGGATTAATCCATACATTTATCCGAACTGCAACATGATCAAATAATTGATAGCTTATAAAAGCTCCTACAATAAACAATGCTAAGCCTAATACCAAATAAGTTGAGCGCCCCGTCGCCAGATAAAGCATGGTAATAAATAGCGCGAAGAACAGCAAAGAACTTCCCAGATCTCTTTCAAAAATCAATATTAGAAGCGAAACAGCCCAGAAAAGAAGTAGGGGGCCCAAATGCTTTATGCGCGGGATGAAAAAAACCGAGAGTTTCTTTGCCGACGTGCTCAAAAGCTCTTTCTTCTCTTCCAAATAACCGGCGAAAAACAAAACCAGAAGAATTTTTGAGATTTCCGAAGGCTGAAACTTGAAAAAACCGAAATCTATCCAAAGCTTCGAACCGCCTCTTACAATTCCGAAAAATATAGGAGCAAGCAATAATATAAGGCCCGCCAAACCGCTGACATATTTGTACTGTTTTATCTTTGAGTAGTTGTGATAGATAAGCAACGTAAAGATAAAAGCAGCAAGGCCGATTCCTACCCATAATAGCTGCAAAGCCGCTTTATCATTGTCGAGCCTAAAAATAATAAGCAAACCTAGGCCACTTAAAAAAGCAGCTACCGGCAATAGTACCGGAGAGCCCAAAGGTACGACCATCCTGTTTACCAGATGAGCTAATAAAAACATAACCGTAATTATTGTGCCTAGCAAAATCACATCTGTCGGCATTAAAAAAATGTACTTAGTAGAAAGAAAGCTGAGAACAAAGCCTATGAAAAGAATAATGGCCACCATTAGTATAAGTAGAAATTCACGCCTCCTCACTTATCTACCTCCTCAGCCATATCATCAATCGCCGCTAAACCTTCTTTTTTATTCCTAACAACAATTTTTTTAGAGAGACGTTTTTTCATCGCCTTATCAAGTTCTTTGTATTTAACATCTGAAGTATATTCCACTTTGCTAAACTTGAGCCCCAAAATTTTATAAGGTATACCTTGATACAAAGCAACTTTCCTTTTGTTAGTCGATAGATAAAAACTATTTTTATTGATGTATAACCCTGTGAAAAGCAAGCCAAAGAAAGCAAGTAAGATTAAGGTGAGAACGCCTACTTTTGTTTTAATTCTTGATCTCTTTTTTGGGATAAATGAATTTATTTTGCCATCGCTTACATCGACTAACACAACTGAGATATTGTCCTGCCCGCCTTCATCATTCGCTTTTTTAATTAAGTTCTGACAAGTCTTGCTAAGTTTATCCGTTGAAGAAATTATCTTTTGAATTTGAGCATCCGTGACAAGGCCAGTCAGGCCATCGCTGGCTAATAATATTTTATCTCCAGGCTTTAAATCGTAGCTAAATACGTCGACATCGATTTTTGCATCTCCTCCGATAGCTCTGGTTATGACATTTCTATAAGGATGTTCGCGGGCTTCTTTTTCTTTTAATTTTCCTTCCCGGACCATATCCGCGACCAAAGAGTGGTCTTCAGTCAATTGGCTTAATTTATTTTCTCTTAGAAGATAAGCCCGGCTATCGCCAATGTGAGCAAGGTAAGCCTTTAAGCCGTTAATTAAAGCCGCGGTCAAAGTTGTGCCCATGCCGCTTGAAACTTGCATTTGCTCAGACCTTTCCAAAACTTTTTTATTGGCCGCCTCTACCGCTTTTTTCAAAGTGGCTAGCTTATCTTCATCTTTTGATGATTCAATTACTCTTAAAGCAGCCTGAGCAGCAGTTTTGCTGGCAACATCCCCGGCGTCATGGCCACCCATACCATCGGCAACGATGTAAATTCCATCTTGAGCAATAATATAATCTTCGTTATCTTGCCGAACCCGGCCGACGTGAGTCGCACTTGCATGTTTCATTGAAGAAATTTTAAGGGAACCTTTCCTATTATAAGTTCGTCTCCATTATTTAAGGCCTCTTTCTTTATACGCTTTCCCCTGATAAAAGTACCATTAGTACTCCCCAGGTCGTGGACGACATACGTATTTCCCCGCCTTGTTATTCGAGCATGATTATGTGATACGTAGTTATCATCTACCTGGATGTCAGCGGTCTCAGATCGCCCGATTATGACTTTGTCAGTCAAAGAAAAACTCTTGCTGTTTGGCTTGCCAAAGTTTAGAACTAACCTGGCAGGGCTAGCTTGAACATTTATCTTAGAAGCTAACTTGGTATCTTTTAGAACTGAACGAATAAGTAAAAAAATAAACAAGTACAGAAAAAAAATGAATACGAACTTCAGCGCATATAAAACTAAATTAACCATCTGCTCTCCTATAAACTATCTTTGAATTGCCGGCCATTATTACATCATTATCCTTTAGAATAATATTCTTTGTTTTCTTGCCGTTTACTTGAGTTCCGTTTGTAGAACCTAAATCCTCTAAAACTGCTTCTTTTCCCTCAACAACAATCTGTATATGATGTCTGGACAATGACGGGTCAGAAATAGCAATATCATTTGTAGTTGAGCGGCCGATCATGTTTTTTCCGTCTTTTAAATCATATTGGATCATAGTCGGCTCGAGTTGAATGTAATGCCTGCCTTCTCCCACTTTTGGTAAATCGATAGGAATTAACTGGGTAGCGCCGTCTTTTGTATCACTAATCTCTTCCTTTAATTTCTCACTCAACTTTACTTCAATATTAAACTGGCCTCTTTTCAAATTATCATCTTTCTTAAATATTATTTTAGGCCGGCCGACTATGCTTAAATCTTCTTTGGCTGCTTCCTTAACTATGTAATCCTGTAATTCATGCACCAGCTCTTTTTTATAATTATTGTATTCTTCATCATCATCGGGACTTAAGCTCACATCAAATTCATTAGGTGCCCATACTTTTTTTAAAGCCACCACCTTATTATTTACCATTGCCAAAACCATCTTTTTGCCTAACTCTACCGGCTCAACCTTACTTTTAAATCCCTTGGCAAAAAGACTTTCGACTGCATTTTCTAATTTTTTCTCTATTTTCTTTAAAAAACCCATTTTCTAGATGTTGGATATTAGACCTTAGATTTTAGATCCAAACTTATTGACGATTAACTACTATTTCCCCGTTTCTAAATAATCATAGGGAATTAGCGGTAACACCAACAAAGATATTATAAGGGAAAGCGAAGCCGATTTCAGAGGCACTTCAAAGTTGAGATTATTACTTGCTCCGATAATTACATAAGTTATTACTAATAATACAAGGACAGATGCACTGGCAACTACCGTTTTTGGCAATGTCTTATCTTTACCGAGAAAAATACTTATGGCTAAAGTAGCCAACGGCCAGCTTACAAGTTGACTAAGCATAACTGCGTTTCCAAATAAATTTGTGCTGCCTGCTAACATGGCTGAGATAACTAAGACTTGAATAGCGCCGGCTAAGCTAATAAAAAATCCGCTAATAGGAGAAAGACTTATACCCATAATTATTGGAAATAATAGTTGTAAATTAAAAAAGGCTAGTACCGGTGCCGCAAAAGAAAAGGGAAGACCAAAAAGCCTTTTTTTGCCTAAAACATAGCGCCAGGCAAAACCGGCAGCAATTAGTATTACAGCCGGCCACATTAAAGAGTTCATAGATAAAGCAACCAGCCCAACCAATGCCAAGACAAAAAGACCCCACGGTTGAGAAACAAAAGACAAGCCGGCTAAAGACAAAAAGAAAATAAGGCTGTAGCTTTTTCCAATAGAACTAAACAAAACAAACCCTAAAGAAGCTGTGAGAAAAGCAGCCAGAACTTTCTTGATAAACCTTGTGTTCTTCAGATAAGCGCGACCGATAAAGTCTTTTATCCTACCCGTGGGAGAATCTAAGTCTTCTAAAACAGCATCTTCGTCGTCCAAATCAGCGTACATTTCTACCAAAGAGCGTAAGACTTTCTTTGACGAGTCAGGAGGCGGATATGCCCTCTCTATCTTATATCGAAAATCCGTTACTATAGGGTATCGCTCGTCCGGATTTTTTGAGAGCGCTTTGTTTAGAACCCGGGCAAGTTTAGCACCCACTTCGGAATTTTTTCGACTTATATCCTCAACAGTCGAATTTCTAATTTTGAAAAGCGTCGCTTGCATTGTAGATGCTTCAAAGGGAGATATTCCGCTAAGCATTTCGTAAAATACGACAGCCAAAGAGAATTGGTCAGTCCTGTCATCTAAAGGCTTTTTCTCTACTTGTTCGGGAGACATATACGAAGGTGTCCCGATTAGGCTTTTTTGTTTTTCCTTATAAAAACCTAATAAGCGGCCGGTTCCAAAATCCATTATTTTAAGTCGGCCATCATAGAGCAATAATATATTCTCCGGCTTAATATCCTGATGAATTATATAGTTAAGATGAGCGTATTCAAGAGCAAGACTTACTTCTCTGATAATTGAGACAGCTTCATCCAGACTTAGCGTGTCGCTATTATTTAATATTTCCCTTAAAGTAGCCCCCTCCAGATATTCCATTATTAAATAGTGGGCATCCTCGGTCTCTTCATACTCATAAATCGTGCAAATATTGGGATGGTTAAGCTGGGCACTTAAGTGAGCTTCTCGCTTTGCCCAAGTTGTTGCTTTTGAAGTACTCTCAATCATTTTTATGGCAACCGGGCGCTGCATTTTGGAGTCAAAGGCTTTATAAACGGTCGAAAATTGAGTTGAAGCCAGCTCTTTGAGGATTTTGTAGCGATTAAGAATTAAACCTTTTTCGGTATCAGCACTCTCTATTTGGTGATTCACACTATTGGGGTCTAGCCCAAGTCCTTGCATGTCTATTCTTGCCTCTAGTAGTTTGTCTAAGCCTCGATCAATATCTAAGTTATTGCTTACTAAGAGTTTATTACATTCGGATAAATATTTCACTAAAATTGTATAATCAAAGCATTGAAGTTCGGGCGCCGCGGTGGCGGAATTGGTAGACGCGTCAGATTCAGGATCTGGTGCCCGCAAGGGTATAGGAGTTCGACTCTCCTCCGCGGCACTAGCTTTGACAAAGTAGAAGCCGGAGTCCCGCCCATTGAAATGCGGTCTATTGCTTCATTGTTCAATTGCTCAAAAGTCGAAAGAATA
>JAUUWJ010000056.1 GCA_030589175.1 Actinomycetes bacterium | reverse complement strand
TTATCTATATTCCTGAATTAATCTCTGTTGTCTTAACTCCTTTGAACAATGCACTGGAAAAAGGATTATTAATTGCCTTTAAAGCAACTCTTGTTCTTAGAAAACCGCTATATGCTATTAGTGATTATGTTAACGAGTGGTTTTTTGTTTTATTTGTAGATTTCTGGCTTTTCGAGCCAACGTTGCACTTAGAATACAAAACTACTACTAGTTTAGAACAAAATAGAAATGCGCCTTCCAATATTATTATGAAACCACTTAACCTAATTTTGAGCTTTATTGACAACCTAGGAAACAAGATTTCTAAAACAGCATCTATTTTTGACCGAAATGTTGTAGACAGCACCGCAGAACAAATGGCTAATGTTTTGTTTAGCCAAGAAGCGGCAGATCCTCTTCAAAAAATAGAGGATAAAGTAATCGACGGCTTTGTTAATGATTTTAACAAAATATTATACGGAAATGTTTTGTCAAAAGCAGCCCGGTTGTTTGATAAAATAATCATTGATGGCGTGGTTCACGGTGCGGCAGCAATTATTTACTATTTCGGCGAAAAAGCGCGTAGGGTCCAAACAGGTCTACTACAAAATTATGCTTTAATTATTGTATTTATTATATCCATATTAATTTTCTTATTGAGTATTAAGGGAGGTTCTTAATGAAAGGCATTCTATCAGCTATCGTATTTTTACCACTGGCAGGAGCAATTGCAGTGGCATTTATTCCCAAGACCAAAGAGACGGTAATCAAGTGGACGTCGTTAATTGTAAGTTTAATTCCTTTCACCCTAAGCATAGTAGCCTATGCCTCCTATAACTTTGCTAAAGGCGGCTTCCAGTTTGTTGAGAAATTTCAATGGATAGAAGAAGTCGGTATCTCATACCATATGGCAGCTGACGGGATAAGTTTGCCTCTTCTTGTTATGACTACTTTAATATTAGCTGGCTCTTTGCTTTACTCCTTTACCGTAAAATTGCGGGTTAAGGAATACTTTATACTTATGCTAGTACTCGGATCAGCTATGAACGGTGTTTTCGTTTCCTTGGATTACATTCTTTTCTACGTATTCTGGGAAATTGGCTTGGTTCCGATGTACTTTCTCATCGGCATCTGGGGTGGACGGAGAAGAGAATATGCGGCCATCAAGTTCTTCCTCTATACCTTATTCGGCAGTGTATTTATGTTGCTTGGCATAATCGGCCTTTATTATTATCACGGCGCCGCTACGGGCAATTACACTTTTAGTATCATAGAGCTTTACAAAGCTAATACATATATCACGAATTTTACTTTTCGTTCACTCATCTTTTTTTCAATATTTTTAGGCTTGGCGATCAAGCTTCCGTTGTTCCCCTTTCATACATGGCTGCCTGACGCTCACGTTGAAGCCCCAACAGCAGCCAGTGTCGTTCTTGCCGCTGTATTACTAAAAATGGGCGGCTATGGATTTATTAGGATTCTTATTCCAAGCGTCCCTGAAGTCTTTAAAGCATACATTCCGTTAATGGCGATGCTTGCCATAATGAGTATTGTTTACGGGGCTTATTTAGCTATGTCACAGAACGATTTAAAGAAGATGGTTGCCTATTCTTCAATTTCACACATGGGCTTTGTTATTATTGGCTATATTGCCTTAAACTAGATAGGAGTCAATGGAGGCGTTTTTCAGATGATTAGTCACGGATTGATCACGGGAATGATGTTTATGCTGGTAGGTTTAGTTCATGACCGGTACCATACGCGAAATATATCCGAGTTGCACGGATTGGTCTGGCAAATACCGGCGCTATCCAGCATAATAATATTCGGCGCTTTAGCTTCAGCCGGAATACCATCGCTTTCCGGGTTCATCGGTGAGATCCAGATAATTATCGGAGCAGTCCAAGCTAAACAGCTTGTCTGGGCTATTGCTGCCGGCTTGGGTATAATTCTGACCTTTGGTTATTACTTAATGATGATTTCTAAAATAAATTTGAAAAAGCCAACCAAGAATCTCAAAGTATTTGACTTGGAAAAAAGAGAGATTGTAATGCTTGCGCCATTGGTGGCATTAATTGTATTTCTGGGAATTTATCCGCAGCCGGTTTTAAAGTTAATAGATTCAGCTGTCACACCAATTTTAAAAATAATCTAATTTAGGAGAAAATGAGTTCATTATCACTAGGTAGTCAAATAACGCATGTAATACCGGAAATTATCATAATAGCTACAGCCTTGGCACTGTTGGTAGTAGATATTGTAATCCCCAAAAAACACAGAGATTTGATAGGCTATATAAGCTTATTCAGCTTAATCACCGCTTTAGTCTTTGCTATAATTTTCTGGACCAAGAAGAGCGATTTCATCCTCAACACATTAAACGTAGATGATCTCTCAACTCTTATTAGAGTAGCTATTATTGTTGTCGGCATAACCATAAATCTTGTATCAATAAAAAATACTTATGCGATTCAGGAAAATCAAGGTGAGTTTTTCTCACTATTACTTTTTTCTATTTCCGGTACAATAATCCTAGCCGGTGCCAGGGACATGATTACTCTCTACATCGGTCTTGAGTTAAGTACTATTCCTACTTTTATTTTAGTTGCCTTCAGAAAAGCTAGATTAAAAGCCGGTGAAGCCTTAGTTAAATTTTTTGTTCTGGGACTTTTGTCTTCAGCTTTTCTACTATACGGTTTATCTCTAGTGTACGGTTTGTCGGGCTCATTAGACTTATCAGTAATAGCTAAGAACTTAACAACAAATCTAACAGGTGGAAAAACTCCGGCTCTTGCCATAGCCAGCTTATTTATTATAGCCGGTTTTGGTTTTAAAATAACCGCTATCCCCTTTCACTTTTGGGCTCCCGATACTTATGAGGGAGCACCGGTTGTTGTCGTATCGTACTTGTCTTCAGTATCAAAATTAGGCGCCTTTGCCATCATCGGCCGCTTTTTCATCGAAGCTTTATTAATAACACAAGCTAACTGGGCTCTCTGGTTCGGGGCTTTGGCCGCTATAACTATGACCCTTGGTAACCTCATGGCCCTGCCCCAGAGCAATATCAAGAGAATGATGGCTTATTCCGGAATCGGCCATGCCGGTTATTTGTTGGTAGGATTAGCCGTTGGCACAAATGCTGGCATCGGAGCAATGTATTTTTATCTCATAGCCTACGTTTTTGCCGCTGTCGGCGTATTTTCCGTAATTGCCGCTCATTCAACTAGAGGAGAGTCCGATGCCATAAGCGGCTACTTGGGAACAGCACAAACAAACCCTGTCCTGGCCTTGGTGTTATTATTCTTTTTCCTCTCCTTAATAGGAATTCCGCCCTTTGCCGGTCTTTTCGGAAAGCTTTATTTAGCTAATGCTTCCGTTAGCACCGGGCAATGGTATCTAGCCGTATTGATATTTGTCAATTCCGTAATTTCTTTTGGCTTTTATGGCAAGGTAATAAGAGCTATGTATTTAAAAGATCCTGACCCAAATAGGCAAAAAGCAACAGCATCTGTGACGACCTCTATTGCTTTAGCCATATCTGTATTCGCTATCATTTACCTGGGAGTCGTTCAGCAACCAGTTCTAAGGCTAGCCGGTAAGATATTTGCTACCATAAAACTTTAGAAATCGTTGTTCGTTGTTCGTTGTTCGTGGAAGAATTGTAAAACCAACTACTAATAACTAATAACCAATTTATCCAAACAATTTGAAGCGGTCTACTTTTTCCCTGAATTCGGTATCAGGATTGGGAGCATGTTCTTTGCAGAAGTAAAATATTCCTTCATTTTCTCCTTTTACACATACTTCTTTTATGCTTTGAGGATCGTGGAAAGTTTCTTCTATATCCAAATCATTGTCTCTTGCACATGACTCACACTGAATCTTTGGCTCAAACTTGTTCTTCGAATGGCTAAATGATAGATGTAACCCTATATCGCTAGTCAAGCTCAGCGGTGCATTCTCTACTTTTTGCGCTTTTTTATTAAATGCAGAGGCTAACTTACTTCTAAACGAACCCATTTCTTCATGAAGCTCTGATATTATCATTAACTGATTATCTACCGGAGTATCGGCCATTTTTTGCCAAATCTTTTTTACGCCCGAGTAACCCAGATGCTGGCGGAGAAAACCTTGATGTTGAGCACTACCGCCGGAAGTCCACTTTGTCGATAGATCTTCCCAGCTCTTAACATCTCTGAAGCCTAAAGCGGAAAAGAATCTTAACTCTTCTTCAATATCGCTAAAATAGTTTGAACTCGCTGATTTTATAATCTTATCGATTTCAAGCTCAAGAAGCTGACCAAGCTCTCTGAAAGTTACAAAACCGATGTGAGGAATCACAATTTCACAATCTTTAAACTTATTGCCCATAGCTTCAAAATAGGCCGTATCACTGGTAAAACCCAGAGATGCTCTTCTTTCACCTTTATCGTATAAATGAAGTTTAAATCCCACAGCATACTTATCAAGTGTAATTTCCCTATGACGAGCCGGTATTACTTCAATCTTAAACTGAAAGGAAGTATCGGTCATATCTATTGTCGAGTGAGGTGCAAGCGTATAAATATGGTCTATATAACCGTCTCCGCGTGCATTAACGCCTGTTCCTCTTTTTGTGCCAAGAGAAAGATAAGGCGTGTACTTTTCCATAAAACCGGTATTTAGGAACAAAGATAAGTTTATGGGATTTTTCGGCTTTAAATAGGTGCTTTCGTTATAGCGGTTTAACTGGTAATTAAGCGCTAGAATAGCATCAAAATCATCTGTGTGGTCTATGTGGTCATGAGTAACAATAACCGCATCAATATCAGAAATTGAAAATCCCTCAGAGTAAAGGTTGGTTATGAAATCAAAACCGGGATCTATGACAATTCCTTTGTTGTTCCAAAAAACAATGTAGCCGCCGCCTCGCATCTTAAAAGTAGTAGGCCGGGGAACCCTTGGTGAGCTCGAACTCCATCTTTTCAGGAAAAGCAGCCCATCGCGTTTCTTTTTCTTATCCGGAGATAAATAGTAATTTATCTCCAAAGGTTTTTTTACCAAGCTGTCGCTATAAGTTATCGACTTCTTGAAAAAGTCTCGCTCTTCTTCAAGCTCCTGGTGATTAGGTGAATTTACCAGCGTTTCCAAAGCATAAGCTATGAAACGCCTGATTGAGCTATCATTTCTAAAATTGAGTTCAGCCGTACTGATCTTTTTCTTTGTTCCCGAGAGCATTCTGTTGAACTGGGCAAGCCCGTTATTCGCATCAAGCTTTAGGGCCACTTCCATCCATTCACCTACACCTGACTTTGCATACTTCTGTGCTTCTTCGGAACGGTAAAAGAGTAAGTAAAGCACGAAACCGATACGAGCACATATATCAGAAGTCAAAAGCCGCATAGGATGAAAAACTTTTTCAAATAAAACATCCGGCTCAAACTTTTTTAATGTATCGTTGAACTTTTTCTTATAAAAAATAACATCTTGACGGGCACTCTCCAGCAAATCTATTACTTTTTTAATGTTGTTTAATTGCTCGTCGAGCCCCTTGTCGTTCGACCCTTCTTTAGCAATTACAAACACTCTGGAAAGCGCTTTTAGAAACTGATTTAAGGCGCTCTTGAACCTGCCTAGCTCAATAAAGATTTTACCCTGAGCTACCTCATTCTCTACTATTGTTAAACTTTTGTAGTTTTTATCTTTCTTATCAGATTCTAGATACCGCTTATAGGTTGCCATACCTTCGCCAAAACTCTCAAAAGCTTGAATGTGAGCAAAAGCTCTTTGATATAAATAACCTTCGGCAAAGAATATTGCGGCTGAGAG
>JAUUWJ010000173.1 GCA_030589175.1 Actinomycetes bacterium | reverse complement strand
TAGGGCAAAAGATATTATCGAAGAATATCTTGGTTATGCTCAAGAACTAAAAGCTAGGATTTCCGATACGAGTTTGCTAGTTAATAAGGCTCTAGATGAAGGAAAAAAAGTCTTTTTTGAAGGTGCTCAAGGGACGCTTTTGGATTTGGATCACGGGACATATCCATATGTAACTTCTTCTTCTCCTGTAGCCGGTGGTGCCTGTGCGGGAGTTGGTGTTGGACCGATGCGCATAGAGAGGGTAATAGGTGTTACTAAAGCATATACTACCAGGGTTGGCGAAGGACCTTTTCCTACCGAGCAAAAGAATGATGTTGGAAAAACTTTGGCTGAAAGAGGAAAAGAACTAGGCACAACGACTGGACGCAAACGCAGGTGTGGCTGGTTTGACGCTTTGGTCGTAAAACACAGTGCCAGAGTAAATTCCTTATCTGACATTTTTCTTACCAAGCTCGACGTGCTTTCTACTTTTGAAAAAATCAAAGTTGCTGTTGCCTATAAATTTGAAGGACGTGTATATGATAATTTTCCTTCTAATCAAACTGTTTTTAACAAAGCAAAGCCTGTGCATGAGGAAATAGAAGGTTGGAAATCTGATATTAGTGAAGTAACTGATTTTAATAAACTTCCCAAAGCGGCTCAAAATTACGTGAAGTACCTGGAAGAGAAAGTAGAAGTTCCTATAAGGACGATATCAGTCGGCCCATCGCGAAAACAGACCATAATCAGGAGTTAGTCTTAGATAATAGCTACCTATTAGATTCATACGTGCCATTCAGATGATTAAAAGGCCTAAAAGGGATTGCACTTCAATCTAACATCTAACATCCAATGTCAAACGTCTAGTATTTTGTTATAATTTAAGCGGGATTAGCTTTGTGGTATCAATCGTTTTGGTTTACTCAGATATTAATAATAGCGGCACTAACCTTAGCTTTTTTTGCCTTTCTCTATAATAAGGAAAGACGTTGGCTGGCTTTTATTAATACGCTCTTTGTTTTCATAATTCTTAGCGCTCTCTCAATCTTCATTCAACTAAATCATAATAGAAAGATATCGGGTTTTAGAACTATCACTTACCATTTTAAATCCATAAAAGATCTAAGTGACTTTGAAGCCGATAAATACTCGGCTGATGTTGTAACCAATGCTGATCTTAACGATGTGCAGCTTAAGGAAGTAATTTATAAGGCTACCAATCAGCTTCAAAAAGTAAAAAAAGACGCGAAGGTTATTTGGCTATCCATTTTTGATGCCGAGAACGCCGATTTTAGCAACTTGGATGAATCAAATCCAAATTTCATTGCCCAAACTCAGTGGACACAAAAGGATTACTTTGGCCTGTTGCCAAAAAGTTTTATGGATAACGATAACTATAAAAATGTACGTATCTTTTTTAATCATTTAAACGAAAAATGAGAGTATATCAGTTAGCCCAAAAATTAGGAGTAAAAAGCAAAGACGTAGTAGAGAAATTGTCTTTGTTAAAGATAGAAGCCGCCCCCAACTCAAAAATTGACGCCGATATTGCTCAGAAAGCGACTATATTAATAGAACAGCCTTTAAGAGTGGAAGAAGTAGCAAAGAAACTGAATTTGAGTGTCGAGAAGCTTTTAAAACGCTTAAAAAAAATGAACATAGAAGTTATCAGCCACCTTTCCCTTATGCACGAAGCAGAACTTGTACGCTTGCTCAAGCTCAAAACTCTGGATCAACTAAAAGATAAGTCCCTAGCCAGGAAACTAAAGACTTCTAAGCCAAAACTCGAAGTATTAAAAATAAAACCGAAGAAAAAGAGAGTCTTTGAAATGGCTGATGAACTTGGAGTCTCAGAAAGCACCTTACTGAAAAGGCTTCGCCAGATGAATGTTTTGGCACTGCACCGTCGAAGTCCTCTAGATGCTGAGCTAGTCGAGCGTCTAAAAGCGGAGCAATACAGTCTAACCGATAGAATAAAATACCGCTTTTTTCATTTTTTCGACCAGCTTCCCGAACTTGTTGAATCGGCCAAACCTTTCTTTACCGGTACAAAATTCTTTACAATCATCATTGTCATAATTGCTCTTCTTGTGTCAGCAAATTTGGTTGTGGCTCAAAGAAGATACTTAAACCAGAAGCTTTATGAAATTCAAGGCGCTCCGGTAACCCAATCAAAAGAAACTCTGCAAGTTCTAGAAACTATTGCTCTGTTAGAAGCAAAAAAATATGGCCTTAAAATTCCTATTGTAGAAGGAGGAAAAGACGAGTCACCAATAGTGGCAGTTCTCACTCATAAAAGCAGCTCGGTAACACCGGGAATCGAGGGTATTTCGATCCTGGAAGATAAGCAAGGTAGAGTTTCAAAAGAGCTCGAAGTCTTAAAAAGAAACGATATTTTTTACATAACTGACATTGAAGGAGACAAATACTATTTCAGGGTTCTTCCCGGCGGCAAAGCAAAATTGCCCGAAGATACTTCACTAGGCTCGATAATTGAATTTCATCTGGCAAAAGACCGTAAAGTAGTAGCGGAAATGCAAAAAATTGAGTAAAAGCGGAAAGTGGATACCGGACGCTAGATTTTGGAAAAAGCTGACGGCAGATTTTTTTGGATGTTAGATTCTGGAAGCCAAAAACTAAAGATGTGATTACTGAACAATTTTCTTGAGATAAATGCATAAACGGGTAGCGATTTTCTAAGAGATTGAATAGAATAAAGAGATAGAGTTGATAGTTGTTGGAATTTGGTTGTTGGACTTCGAAAAACAATTATCAATATCTATTACTAACAACGAACAACCAATAACCAGCTGAACGGAGTGAAGCTTTTTGAAAGTATTAATTATCGGAAATGGCGGTCGCGAACACGCAATAGCTTGGAAACTTAGACAAAGTT
>JAUUWJ010000201.1 GCA_030589175.1 Actinomycetes bacterium | reverse complement strand
ATTGAAAAGGAAATGAATATCTTAGATGTTTGGTTTGAGTCCGGAATAAGCAACGAAGCGGTTTTAAAAAAACGTATCGATTTACATTGGCCGGCTGATTTGTATGTAGAAGGCAGCGACCAGCACAGGGGTTGGTTTCAGTCATCTCTGCTAGTATCCGTGGGGTACCAGGATAAGGCTCCCTATAAAGCAGTGCTTACGCACGGATTTGTTGTAGATGAAGACGGCCGAAAGATGAGCAAATCTCTTGGAAATGTGGTAGACCCTCTTTCCGTAATAAAACAAAGCGGTGCGGATATATTGCGTCTATGGGTAGCATCTTCGGATTTCACTACGGATGTTGCTATAAGTCCTGAGATATTGAAACGCACTTCCGAAGCTTATAGACGCATAAGGAATACTCTGCGGTTTCTTATAGCTAATTTGTACGATTTTGATAAGGATATGAAGGTAAGTTATGACAAGTTGAGGGAGATAGATCGCTGGGCATTAGCTAAACTACAGGTGTTGAATGAAAAGGTTACTAAGAGCTACGAGGATTATAAGTTCCATCAGGTCTTTCACGCAATTTATAATTTTAGCGTTGTTGATATGAGTTCTTTTTATTTAGATGTCTCAAAAGACACCCTTTATACCGAGGCGCCCGATTCAAAAAAACGGCGCTCTGCTCAAACAGTTCTTTATAAGTTGCTATCCGTAATAGCTAGATTACTAAGTCCAATCCTGGCTTTTACTTCTGAAGAAGTGTGGCAATACCTGCCCTTTGGTAAAGATGTCGAAAGTGTTCAGTTAGCTGAGTGGCCGGCAACAGAGAAAAATCTAATTGGCAAGGCTCTTGATGAGAAATTTTCTAGACTTCATGAAGTTCGAGACGAAGTTCTAAAAGCTCTGGAAGAAGCGAGAGTAGCCAAAATAATCGGAAATCCCCTAGAGGCAAAGGTGAGCATTGAAGGTAAAGGCGAGATTGTTAAGTTTTTAGAAAGCATTAAAAATGAGCTTGCTGAACTATTTATTGTTTCCGAGGTCCGTATAGGGAAGAGCGAAGGAAAAATCGCTTATTCAAGCGACAGAGTCAAAGGCCTGAAGGTATTTGTTGAAAAAACTAAACACTTGAAGTGTGAACGTTGCTGGCGTTATGTCGATGAACTCACCACAGAAGGCAAGTTCACAGGGCTTTGTAAAAGATGCGCTCAAGTTGTGAGAGAAATCGTTAAAGCTTAAATTGGGTATTAATAAGTTTTTAGGGGATATATTTCAAGGAAAATGAACAACAAACATCTGAAAGAGTTCAAAGACAGGCTTGCAATAGAAAAGAACAGGCTAGAAAAAGAACTTAGGCTAATAAGTAAAGATAGTCTGGAAAAGTCGCAAAGTGAGATGAGCGGCGAGCACGGCTATGAGGACAATGCAGCCGATATGGCAACTACTACTTTTGAAAGAGAGAGAGATGAGTCTCTTGTTTGGAACATCAAAGACATGCTCAACAAGATAAACGATAGTTTGAGCAGAATAAAGGAAGGCACTTATGGTATTTGCTCTGACTGCTCTCAGGAAATAAGCATTGAACGTTTAGAGGCAATACCTTATGCTGAAAACTGTCTAAGATGCCAGAGCAAAAAAACATAAATAATATATGAAGTTTTTCCGTAAAAAATGGCCAATATTCACGCTAACGCTTACAATAGTTTTATTTGCAGATCAAATAACCAAGGCTTTGGCCCGGGCTAAACTTGTTCCCGAGAAGTCTCTAACCTTAATCAAAGGCATTTTAAGTCTTGATATTGTAAAAAACGCTGGTTCTGCTTTTGGCTTGCTAAAGGGTAATATATTTTTGTTTCAGGTAATTGCTTTAACGATAATTATTGCCGTTCTTTTGTATCTATTAGTTTACAGGCCGGCCTCTATGCTTATCAGGATTGCTCTGGGCTTGATTGTTGCCGGAAGTATTGGTAATTTTATTGACCGCGCTTTTTTTAAACAGGTAACCGACTTTATTAATCTACACTATTGGCCGGTATTTAATGTTGCCGACTCTTCCGTAGTAGTCGGCACTGTTCTGCTCTTTGTAAAAGGCTTATTTAGCCGTAAGTAATCGGAGGTAAAATGGCTGAGCCTTCTAAGTTTTCTTATATCGTACAGGCAGAAGAGGAAGACAAACGTCTTGACTTAGTATTGGCAAAGCGACCTGAAATAGCTTCAAGAAGCTTTGCTCAGCGGTTAATAAAAAATAAGCATGTAGAAATAGACGGTACTATTATTAACAAAAGTTACAAAGTAAAGCATGGCCAAACGCTTAAGTACACTATTCCGGTTCCAGAAGTTGCTGACGTAGAGCCGGAAAACATTAAGATAGAGATTGTTTATGAACACGATGATTTGGCAGTTATCAATAAGCCGGCCGGTTTGGTCGTTCACCCGTCCTATGGCCACTGGGAGGGGACGTTAG
>JAUUWJ010000168.1 GCA_030589175.1 Actinomycetes bacterium | reverse complement strand
CGCCATTCGAAGATAAACCCAAAAGGCGGCTGGTATATAAAAAGCGGCCAAGGTATGGGGGCGACCCTCTTGTTGGCAAATGATAAACAGGCATATACGATTTCTGATTCTGCTACTTTTATCAAATTAAGAAGAAAGCTTGACCTAGAAGTACTATTTGACAAAAAAATAGCTTGGCTAGATAAATCTAAGCAAAAAGAAAACATGGAATTGAAGATTTTATTTGATAAGAGCGGGTCAAGATTAGATAATTACTATAGCATTATTACTATTTCTTCAAGAAATAAGGAAGATGTTACTAAAGTTAATGTTGATGAATTTTATAAATGGATTACTTCCAAAAAAGGAAAGCAACTAATAAGAAAGTTTAAAGGGCCAAACGAAAAGACCTTGTTTGAAGTTTTATAGGAAAATTCTTGGCTTAAAAGTGAAAAGCATTAACAAAAAGGATGTTATGAAAGACAAGTTCGGTAGGAAGATAGATTATTTACGCTTGAGTATCACTGATAGGTGTAATCTACGTTGTATATATTGCCACAATGGTGAATTTGAGAAAGTAGAGCCAAGCTCGGTGATTTCTTACGAAGAAATATTTGCCCTGGTGAGCCATTTAAAGAATAAAGGTTTACGGGCGGTAAAAATAACAGGCGGTGAGCCTCTTCTCAGGAAAGATATCACTTATTGCATAGAAAAACTTGTGGAGATGGATTTGGAAGTGTCATTGACTACAAATGGTACTTTATTGAACGAGAAAGCAGCCGAACTTTATGAAGCCGGCCTCAGACGAATTAATATTGGAATTGATTGTTTGGAAAAGAGTTTATTTTCAAAGTTGACAGGCGCTGACCTTTATCAAAAGGCCGTAGATGGTTTAAATAAGTCGTTAGAAGTGGGCTTTGACCCGGTTAAGATTAACGTAGTGCTCATTAAGGGATTGAATGAGGAAATCGATCCATGGCTAAAGCTCGCAGCAGAAAAGGAAGTTTGCATTCGTTTCATAGAAGTTATGCCTTTTGTTAATGGCCATAAGCCGGTTAGGTGTAATGAAATCAAAACCAGATTAAAAGAAATGGGAAAAATTAAAGAAATCTCAATTCAAGGCAGGGGTCCGGCCGAATATTTTAAGGTTGAAGGATTTCGGGGTACGTTTGGATTTATATCTCCGGTTAGCAGTAGCTTTTGCTCTGATTGTTCGCGCTTAAGACTAAATGCTCAAGGCCAGTTAAGAAGCTGTTTGTTTTCTCCAAAAACGTTTAATATTAGAAAGGTTCTGAGAGTTGATTATTCAAAAGAAAAACTGGATTCTTTAATCGAAGAAGTTTTAGCCAAGAAACCAATTGACAATAAAGGGCTGGAGCCGGTAGAAAATATGTGTCAAATAGGCGGCTAATCAATCTGGACGTTAGATGTTAGACATTGGATGTTAGATATAAGAGGTAAAAAGCAAATAAAAGATTATGGACGAATTAACCCACTTAGATAAAAAGGGAAAAGTTAAGATGGTTGATATTGGCAAAAAGGAAGTGACTTTTCGCAAGGCTAAAGCAACTTGTACGGTAAAAATGTCCAAATTGACACTTGCTCTGATTAAAGATTCCAAGGTAGAAAAGGGTGATGTTTTTACGACGGCCAAGATTGCTGGCATTATGGCCGCTAAAAAAACGGCAGATTTGATCCCTATGTGCCACCCATTAAATATTTTAAGCGTAGATATCAATTTCGAGACTAAAAATGACGCTGAAATCATTATAACGAGCGTTGTTAAGCTCAAAGGAATGACCGGAGCGGAAATGGAAGCTCTTAATTCTTGTGCACTAGCCGCTTTAACCATTTATGATATGGTAAAAAGCAAAGAAAAAGGTATTCTGATTACTGATTTACGCCTCCTGGAAAAAGAGGGCGGAAAAAGCGGGAAATGGAAGGCGAAAGAAGATGGCTAGAGGTCAGAGATTAGAGGTTATAGAAAATAAAAAGGGACTGTCTAAAAAAGGAAAAATAGTCTCATTAAACATGAGCAAAAAGAAGGGCCAGAAAAAGACACCTGTAGAAAGCATGAATTTGATTGCCGGAAAAGGGGTCGAGGGAGATGCTCATTTTTCAAGTGAGCGCCAGATAAGTCTACTTTCCTATGAGAGCATTGAAAAAATGCAAAAGGTAGGGTTGGAGGTAAGTGCCGGCTCTTTCGCTGAAAATATTACAGTTGGCGATATAAATCTGAAATCTATCAACATAGGCTCTAAGGTGAAACTGGGAAATGCCTTAATTGAGATAACTCAAAAAGGAAAAGATTGTCATGAGCCTTGTGAGATTTACCGGCAAGCAGGTTACTGTGTTATGCCGGAAGAAGGAATTTTTGCAAGTATCTTGAAAAGCTCTAAGATTAAAAATGGAGATACTGTTGAGGTGCTAAATTGAGAGATATAAGAGTAGCAATTCTTACGGTTAGCGATAAGGCGAGCAAGGGTGAAAGAGAAGATAAAAGCGGACCCCTGTTAAAGGATCTAGTTGAATTTTCAGGAGGAACGGTAACTGAAAATAAAATAGTGCCTGATGAAATGCAACAAATCGGAAATGTTTTAGTTGATTGGGCTGATAACAATAAGGCTCAGATTATTTTTACTACTGGAGGAACCGGTTTAAGTGAAAGAGATGTAACCCCCGAAGCTACTGCTAAAGTAATCCAAAGAAAAGCTCCCGGATTTTCTGAAGCAATCCGCCAACAGGGTTATGAAAAAACAAAGAAAGCATTGTTATCAAGAGGTATTTCCGGAGTCAGAGGTAAAACGCTTATAATAAACCTTCCCGGTAGCACGAAAGCAGTCGATGAGTCTTTTAAAATACTCGATCCGATTTTATCCCACGCAGTTGAAATCCTAGAAGGCCAAGCCGAACACTAGTCTAGATATTAGACGTTAGATGTTAGACGCTGGATGCTAGATAAAAACCCAAGAATGGTAACAAAAAA
>JAUUWJ010000175.1 GCA_030589175.1 Actinomycetes bacterium | reverse complement strand
TGCCATACGAGTAGCTAAACCGGCGGCAATCCTCTTTCTGTTTGTTGCGTTACTTGTTTTGTTTAAAAAAGGCATATTCAAGCTAAAGTGGAGTTTAGTGTCTACTAATATTATCTTTCTGTTTGTCGCCGAACTTTTTGCTTATTTGCCAAATGACCGATCAACTAGGCATAATCCTCAAAAACAGGCACACTATGTAGATTTCTTGGAGAAAAAAATGAAGAAAGAGCCGAAAGATCCTTTTCGAGTTATAGGTTTGGACAGGGTGCTCTTTCCTAACATGGCATCTGTTTTTGAAATTGCCGATGTTAGGTTGCTAGACGCTTTGGTGATCGAGCGCTACAAGGATTTCACCTCTTCTTTTATGGATAGGGTTTACGGTGGCCATATTACTGGTCACGAAAATATAGACTTCAACAGTTCAATGTTTGATTTGACTAATACTCGTTATGTTTTGAGTACAGACCCCATAGATAGCCAGATGACCAGTTATTTCATCAGGTTTGCCAGGCCCAAGCCAAACTATATTAAAGAGTACAAAAGTCTCATCGCTGTTATTAAGGAGCCGGGAAGCACTGTTTTTAAGATTCCTGTGCCACCTTCGGCTAACGGATTGGTTTTCAAGGCTCGCTCACAAAACACGGCAGAATTAAGGATAAGTGCGGGCCAAGGCCAATCAAGCTCCGTCAGCTTGAAGCCCGAATGGCAAAAAGTTGCTGTTGATGCAAATTCCGAAGGCAACAAAGAGCTCTCATTTGATTTTAATTTAACAGCAGGGCAAGGCGCAGAAATTCAAATCGATCAGATGGTTTATCGCAACATTAAGGGTGATAGGCTTGATCGTTTTAAGCTGATTTATGATGACGATATATTGATTTATGAAAACAAAGAGGCTCTGCCCCGGGCATTTGTGGCGTATGATTACGAGGAGTTTAAGGATTCAAGTTCTTTGCTTAATTCAATGGTTAAAGGAAAGAACGATCTAAGTCGGACAGTATTAATGGAAGATCAACTTGATAAAAAAGCTTTTAAGAAAAGAAAGGTTGAGCCGACAAAGGTGAGCGTTGAGCAAAAAGGCATAAACAGCCTAAAGATTGTGGCTAATAGCCGTTTTGATGGATTGCTTTTCTTGGGAGATAATTTTTATCCGGGCTGGAAAGCTTTGGTAAACGGAAAAGAAGCTGAAATATATCGGGCAAACTATACTTTTAAGGCAGTACGTGTTCGGAAGGGTAAAAATATCGTCGAATTTGTCTATAACCCGTCTTCAGTTAGTCGTGGGCTGATTATCAGCATTGCTGGTTTTTTAGCTCTGGCATTTATCTTCGGCTTCTCAATCTTCAAAACTTATAAAAAATCCGCTTAGTCCAATATCCAACATCCAAAGTCCAACATCCGCTCTTTGATGTTTGTTTTCCACCAATAAAAGCCATAATTAGCATATGGCAGAGTTAAAACCAAAAATTGCTTTTTTGGAAATAAAAGATTGGGAAGCACAATATGTCCGGGAGCAATTAAAGGATTACGACTTAATAATAAGTGATAAGAATATCAACAATATAGATTTGAACTTGTTAAAAGATGTATCTGTTCTTTCCGTTTTCATTTACTCGCCTCTAACAGAAAAGGTTTTAAAAGCGCTCTCAAATTTAAGGTTTATTGCTACTCGCTCGACAGGATTTGATCACATTGACTTAGATGCGGCCAAAAAAGAAGATTTGGAAATAGCCAATGTACCGGCTTATGGTGAACATACTGTTGCTGAGCATACTTTTGCTTTGATATTAGCCCTGACTCATAATATTCACCGGGCTTACGTCCGAACAATCAGAGGCGCTTTTTCATTTGAAGGATTGAGAGGTATGGATCTTAAAGGCAAAAAACTGGGAGTTGTGGGGGCTGGCCACATCGGACTTTACGTCATAAAGTTTGCCCGCGCTTTTGATATGGACGTGATGGTTTTTGACGTAAATAAACAGCCTTTCTTGCCCGAAGTCATGGGTTTTAAGTATGTGTCCCTGGATGAGTTATTGGCAAATTCAGACGTAATAACGCTTCATGTTCCTTATAATCCAAAGACTCACCATCTTATCGGTCACCATAATATCAACAAGATTAAAAGAGGAGCTATTTTAATTAATACGGCCCGGGGAGCGCTAGTCGATACGGCAGCTCTCACCAAGGCTCTCGATGAAGGCATCTTAGCCGGTGCCGGTCTTGATGTTTTAGAGGAAGAAGGATTGATTAAAGAAGAACGCCAGGTTCTTTACGAAGATACGCCAAAAGAAAAGTTAAAGACGGCTATTGAAAATCATATTTTGTTAAACAGGGAAAATGTTGTTATAACGCCCCATATAGCTTTTTATAGCAAAGAAGCTATTCAGAGAATCTTAGATGTTACCATCTCCAATATCAAAAGTTTTGTTGAGGGAAAACCGGAGAACTTGATTCGTAAAGCAGCCTAGAACACTAATTGGTTATAAAATCCTAAATACGAATATCTAAATCCTAAACAAATTCTAAATTCTAATGTTCAAATGTTCCAAACTGCTGTTTTGAATTTTGTGTTTTGAACATTTGATATTGTTTAGGATTTCGGATTTAGTGCTTAGGATTTTTTACCAAAACATTCTTCGGCATAGGGGCACCATTCGGCGCAGGAGGCTTTATCGCGAAAGACGTAGTTTTTACACTTGGGACACTTTACCCTATATTCTCCGGTAAATAGCTCCACTAATTCACCGCAGAACTGGCAATTTTTTTCCATTATTTCTATATCGCTTACGGGACACTTTTTTTGCATGTTCTTTCCCTCAACTGTTATATACAAATATTATACCTATTTCATGGGG
>JAUUWJ010000030.1 GCA_030589175.1 Actinomycetes bacterium | reverse complement strand
CCTTCAATAAATCAATTAACCGCTAGACTACATGCCAAAGACAAGCTAATCTTATAATATGGTGCATAAAGAGCAGCTACTGGATTTTATTAATGAAACTCTGCCGCAAAAATTAAGAGTAGAAGAAGATTTTGGCCAGGGTTTCGTTAGGCTTAACATTACCGAAGCTCAAAGGAGACAATCAAAAGATGACATACGCTGTACCGAAGACGTAATAGTTGAACTACTCAGAAACAGCCGTGATGCGAAAGCCGACAGCATCTATATAGCTTCCTGGAAAAATGAACACATAAGAAATTTATTAGTTTTTGACAACGGAGAGGGAATCCCTAAGGATCTCGTAGAAAGAATATTTGAAGCACGAGTAACCTCAAAACTAAACCAAGTAATCATTGATAATTATGGAATCCATGGCAGAGGCATGGCTCTATACGGCATTGCCCTAAATTGCAAAGAAGCAAAAGTTGTCTATTCTAAAAAAGATGAAGGGACAGCAATAAAAGTAGTAATCGATACGAAACAAATGCCGGAAAAAGCAAATCAATCAACATGGCCATCCATAAATTCTAAAAGAACCATAACGGCCGGCCCTAAAAACATAATTAGGAAAACCGTTGAATATAAATTTAGAAACCCTAAGATCAAAATCTTTTTAGGTTCTCCATCTGAAACACTTGCCAAACTAGCTGAGGACGGATTATATTTTTTAGAAAATAGCGCCAATAACATGCACAAAAAAGCAAAATCTTTAGGCTTGGATGTGTCTCTCAGAAATTGCCAAAGAATTTCATACCAAGAAATAACGCCTTCATCAGAGATTTTAAGCAACTTGAATTTAGACAGAGGGCTTTTTGGTAATAATAAAAAGAGCCCATCGGTTCTTCTAAGCAAAGAAGACATGCAAAAGTTACTCGATAAAACAATTGAGATCTGTAATGAAGAAGGAGAAAAGTACTTTCTCAAAGTATCGGAGTATGCTAGTATTAACAAGGTAGGCAAGGCATTAAAAATTACTCTACCTCTTGAAAATGTAGAGTAAGTGGTATATAATTTAGGAAAGCAATATTATTTATAGTTTAAACGTAGGAGGATTAAGCTGGCTATAAAAGCAGAAATGCTCAAAGTATCATCAAAGTCTAATCCTAACTCTATAGCAGGAGCTCTAGCTTGTGTATTAAGAGAATCCGGTAGCGCAGAGATACAAGTTGTAGGAGCGGGAGCGTTAAACCAAGCAATAAAAGCTGTAGCAATTGCTAGAGGTTATGTAGCACCTGGGGGTTATGATTTAGTTTGCATACCAGCTTTTGCTGATATAATGATAAACGGAGAAGAAAGAACCGCACTCAGGCTCATAATTCAATCCCGATAAAGGATTAATGAGCGCCGACCTTCATATTCACTCTAACGCTTCAGACGGAAGCCTAAGTCCAAGTGAAATTGTAAAAATAGCTTATGCAAAGAATTTAAGAGCATTTGCCCTCACAGATCACGACACGTTTAAAGGAATAGAAGAAGCTCAAATCGAAGCAGACAAACTGTCTATAGATCTAATACCTGGTGTAGAACTAAGCTGCAACATAGGTGAGACAGACGTCCATATTTTGGCTTATTGGCCAGATGTAAATGATCCCGATTTATTAAATGAGCTCAAGGAGAGACGAAAAAACAGAAAAGAGCGAGCAATAAAATTCGTTGAAAAACTTAACAATAATGGTATACATATAACATTCGATGACGTCTTAAGCGTGGCAAAAGGTTCGGCAATAGGCCGTTCTCATATAGCAAGAGCTATGAAAAGTAAGAATTATGTAGGCAGCATACAAGAAGCTTTCAATAATTACATAGATGTAAATTCATGTTGCTATGTAAAAAAGGAAAGCTGCTCCCCTGAAGAAGTGTTAAAAATGATTAAAAAAGCAAAAGGAGTCGCCACTATTGCACACCCAGGCGTATCTAAAATAGATGAGCATTTTCTAAATCTAAAAAAACTTGGCTTGGCCGGACTGGAAGTTTATCATCCGGACCATAACAAAAGTAAAATTAATCATTATGAAAAGTTGGCAAAAAAACTAAATCTAATAGCTACCGGCGGCTCAGATTTCCATGCCAGAAGAAGCAGCAGGGGCATAACAATAGGATCTTACTCTATAGAAATGGAAACAGTTGAAAAACTAAAAAGAAAATCTCTTAAATTGTTAGCTAATACTTAGAACTCATCTCATAAATGGCTCCGGCTGCAATTGTGGCTTTTCGGCTACGACGGTGTCAGACTTCGCAAAAAGTCCTCAACGTAACACTAGCTACGCTTCCGGGCTTTTTACTTGTCTTCCTTGTCTCGCTCGAAAATCCGAAATTTCGCTTTCGTCGCATTTATGAGATGAGTTCTAGCTTCTCAATATTTTATTAAAGGATATACGTCGTACCCTGATAGTTTATCTCTGCCATTTAAAAATGTAAGTTCAATCAAAAATGCAGGGCCCACAACTTCTCCTCCTTGTTTTTTAACCAAAGCGATTTTTGCGGCAGATGTTCCACCGGTTGCTAATAAATCATCAACAACTAGCACCTTATCTCCTTTTTTTATAGCGTCCTCATGGACCTCTAAAGCATCTGTGCCGTATTCAAGTTCATATACTTCTTTCGTTGTCGCATACGGTAATTTTCCCGGTTTTCTTGCCGGGATAAAACCGGCATCCAGTTTATAAGCCATAGCGGAAGCAATAATAAAACCACGCGCCTCAGCTCCCAAAACATAGTCAACTTTATCTTCAATATATTTATCACAAAGCATATCTATCGCATATTGAAAAGCTCGGCTATCGGCTAGGAGCGGTGTGATATCTTTGAATACAATTCCTTTTTTTGGAAAATCTTTGATATCTCTAATGTATTCTTTTAAGTCCATAAAACCTCCGTTTAATATTAGAAAGGGCACGTCATTGCCAGTTCAAGCAATTACTTGTATAATTCTAAACATAAGAATTTATATACTAGTCAAATGTAGCAAAAAATTAAGTTAACTAACAAGCAATTGTTGAATCAGTTTTAGAATTGTTTTAAGAATAATTGCTAGAAAATAACTAAAGCAAAATATATCGCAGTCGATAATACCAATTAAGGAAGCAATGGATACAAAAAGGTTTATCCCAATAACTATAGTAGCATTTTTAATCTTGGTCTTAAGCAATGCGACCCTCTCTTTAGCCACTACTATCGATGAAAAGAAATCTGAGCTAAGCGAAATAAAGCAGAAGATTGATTCACTAAACGAAAAAGTTGCCGAAGTTGTCGATGAATACAACAAAGCAGCCAATGACTTCGGTAGGGTTAAGGTTAAATTAAGAAAAAATGAAGCAAAACTAACTAAAATCAAGCAAGAGCTCAAATTAAGACAAAAAAGCCTCTCCGAACGTGTCGTCAACATTTACAAGAGCGGCCCTTATCCGGTTGTAAGTTTAATAATTCAAACATCTAGCTTTCGAGACCTGGTAAGTAACATGTATTTAGCTAATCGAATTATAAGCAACGACAAATTTCTTATCGAAGATGTAAAAGAAACAAAAGGAGATTTTGAGAAAATCAAGAATAATTTAAAAGCTGAAAAGGACAAGAAAGAAGTATTAGCTAATAAGGTTGCCTCAAATAAAGTAAAAATTCAAAAGATGGTTAATGAAAAAGAAGAAGCATTGCAATCAGTAAAAAAGGACTTAGCTAGACTTCAAGCAGAAGAAAGAGAAAGAATTAGAAGGATAAGAGAAGAAGCTCTCAGAAAGCTTAGAGAGCAAAAAGAATTAAGAAACCCACAGCAACAAAATCAATCAGGCGATCAACCGACAATTGATATTAATATAAATTACTCCGGAAGTTCTGTTATTGAAATCGCCAAAAAATACTTGGGAGTACGTTATCAGTGGGGAGGCTCTTCACCGGAGTCAGGTTTTGACTGTTCAGGCTTCGCTTCATTTGTTTACAGGCAGGTCGGAGTTTTTATTCCAAGAACGTCAAGAGAACAATACAATTACCTGGCAACAAAAGGCCGCTTGGTAAGTGAAGCAAATCTGCAGCCTGGCGATTTAGTCTTCTATGGCCGATCTTATGTAAATGACGTAAAACTTTACATGGGAGAAGGCTATATTATTGGCGCAAACGGTGGCCAATTCATACCCGGAGAGGTAAAAATTCTTCCACTCCATTACCGCTCTGACTTTTATGCTGCCGGACGACCCTAATAAAAGGCTCGGGACGGTCCTAGTTTTTAGCCATAATTACCTGCGATATTAAGTTAGGATGGTTCTGCTTAAACCATAATGTTTTGCTAAAAGCCCTTCTAGGAAATCAATATCTACAAAGCCGTCAGGCATATCTGACTCATATGCTTTTGCAGAGCTAAATTTATAATCGCTTGCCTTTTCTACAAAACCAATCCTAACAGGATTTTGGTGAATATAGTCTATTAATGTAATTAAATACGGATCGTGAGAAACTAAAAAGCTTTTAAATCTATTTTGAAAAACAATACCTACTCTATTGTATTTATGGTTAAATCGCATGGCATAGCTAGTTAATAGCGACTGCATTATTCGAGATAAACAAGCATTTTTATTTGTTTTTATCAATAAATGAAAGTGGTTTTGCATTATGCAATAGCAGGACAAAATGAAGCCATATTCATTCCTTAATAATTTTATCTTTTTTTCGAAATAATAAAAATCATCATCTTGACGAAATATTTTCAACTTAGCATTTCCTCTTGAAATAACATGATACAAACCCTCTTGAATTAATAATCTTGGCTGTCTTGGCATAATGATCTCCTTTGATTTATTGTTCTATGTATTAGGTTCTACGTTCATGACAAAAACCCTTTTTATTTTTTAGCTAGAACCGACCTAATTCTTGATAGCTGGTGAATTGGTCGATGTTCTAGGACCGTCCCAGAATCTCTGAAAATATATTCAATTATTCTTTTATTTTGTCGATAAATATAGAAGCTAATAAATAAATGTTTATTTATTGAAGCAAGCTACCACTAATAGTGTATTATTGCTTGCTGAACTGGCATATTAGTGATAAAATAAATATATAGCCCTAAAAGAGAAAGAAATGATTAAAGCATTCTTTAAACTACGGAGTAACAAAATGGGCTTTACTATGGTAGAGGTAGCGGTTTCTAGCCTTGCCATGGTAAGCCTTATGCTTGTATTTTCATTAATACCTTCTTACTTAGCAAAAATAAGACAAGTAGAAACAACTCAGGAAGCCAATATAACAGCGAGCGATTATTTAAACCGATTTGAAGGAAGCCTTGACCCTGAAACAGAAAGCCAGGGAACTTATACGATAACAGTTAACTATGAAGGGGATGATGAAGATGGAACTGAACTTACCGGAAATACATCTCCAGGAATCCCTAATGACTTAGCGGGTAATATTGGCCGCCGATTAGAAAATAAAAATGTTTTTCTGGTCCTGGAAAACTATACTCCAGACATTCTCGATGTTGATTCAGACAGTGATGAAATGAACGCAATTCAGCATGGTTCAAATCCTACTTTTACAACAAAATTAAATTCAACCGTTTTTTGGCTTAGAGGAAATCGTTGTGGCTCGGTTCATAAAGAGAAAAATGTTTATACTCGTCTACTTAATTATGAAAGTGGATCAGTAAGACAAGCTTGGCTTAGACCTCTACGATGTGCAGGCTGGAACAGATGGTGCTATTGCAACCAAGTAGACGCTACTCATGTTTGTGACCAAAATGAATGTAGGTGTCAGAGAATAGATGAAAATCCTTAAAGAAAACAAAGCATTTACAATTATAGAACTTTTAATTGCTCTAAGCCTTACTCTGATGATAGGAGCAATCACTAGCAAAATGCTGCTTCAAGGGCTAAGAACCGCCGGAAGGATAACTGAGGAAGTCTATAATCTCAAAACATCGAGAACCGTTCTCAGGTATATAACAAAAGACATTATGGCGGCAGAGGAAATCACCGAGCCCAGCAATCCCGGCGATTCAAGCAACAGATTAGAAATAAACGGGTTGGCTAGAAAAGATGTTGCAATGACACCTAATGGCACGACATATAGCCCTGAAACTAATCAAGGCGCTTGGACAGAGGGGAAACCGGTGATTGTATACGTAGACCAAGACGGAGATGGCCCTGATTATGAACCCGAAGTGCGAGAAAGCGGATATACAGTCGATTATGCCAATGGGCAAATAAATTTTAGTAGCATTCCCAACGGCTCCGTAACAGCTGATTTCACTCAAGATAGAAGCATTACATACAATTTAGACGAATCTACTCAAAATCTATCTCGAAACAACCAAGTATTAGCTAAAGGCTTACAAATTAGCCCTAAAGTATTTGAAAGGATGGCGGTCGATCCTTCTGTCGATAAAAATCAATCAATGAGAATGTTTAATATTACTCTTACTTATGAAAATGAAAGCGTATCTTCTACTATCGATGGAGCAAGCGGCACTTATCTTTTAGACCAAAGCATTGAAAACGGTCCAATTTTAAACTCTTTGTATTTTAACAGTTCAAACAATGGTTGGGCAGTAGGAGATGGCGGCTCTATTTACAGATATGACGGTAGCTGGGCTCAAGACATTTCTCCAACAGCCGATAATCTGACAAGCATTTATTTTGCTGATGAATCTACAGGTTATATAGTCGGTAGTAGCGGTTCTATTTTGAGGCTAAATGGTTCCGCTTGGAACACCGAAGCTAGTAATACTGGAAATAACGTAATTTCCGTATTTACAAAAGATACAAACGAAACAGTTGTCCTCGATAGCGATGGTACAAGAAATAGAATTATTAGAAATATTGGCGGTGCCTGGGAAACCAGAGAAGTCGTATCATTGGATACTCATATAAATTCAATAGCAGGCGATATATCGAATATCTATGCATTTGACAACGAGGGTAATATCTATAACGAAAATATCACTACCATTGATGTTGGAGATGGTTCGGATGGTGACGCAATTATTACAGGAACCGTAGACATCGAAGAGCTTTGGGAAAATGACAATGTTTCGGGAGTTCAAACATGGCGCGGTGTGGATAGAGGACTCAATAAAGCCTCTGGATACCATACCTCATTGGGAAATTTTCCTAAATTTAGAAATCTAAGAATTACTTCAGGCGGCGTTTTAAATGCACCTGATCCGCCTTTTGGCAACGGAATGCTGCAAATAGTTTTGAAGATCTCCGAAAATCTTACAATCGAAACTGGGGGCACGATAAACGTCAGTGGAGCAGGCTTCGCGGGTGGCGGAACCGGCCAAAATGGAAGAGGTCCTGGGGGTGGCACGAGCACTTCAGCTGGTGGTTCAGGCGCCGGATATGGTGGTAAAGGCTACGGGGGTTCGCCTGGTTCTGCTATGATGGGTGGACCTAGATATGGAAATATTTCGGGACCTGTAGAAAATGGCTCAGGCGGAGCTGGAGGAAGAAATTGCTGCGGCTACGGAGGAAGCGCAGGAGGAGCCGGTGGCGGCTCTGTTCTTATTGAGGCAAACCAAGTAAATAT
>JAUUWJ010000177.1 GCA_030589175.1 Actinomycetes bacterium | reverse complement strand
GACTTTTTTAAATGCGAAGCATTTCTTGATTTTGTTAACTACGGAAAAAGAGGTCAAATCGTAACTTTTATTAATAAGTAAAATACCGTCCATAAAAATCTTATCTTGAGTGTTGAGTTGTTGGCCTACTTCTTACTTTTGACCGCTTTGACTAGATCTTTTATAGCTTCCGTCAAAGGTTTACGTGAGGTGTATCCTGATGCGGCTGCATGTCCGCCTCCGCCGAATATTTCAGCAATTTTGCTTACATTGTAGCTGTTTGTCCCTCTTAAGCTGATTTTTGTTTCCTTTTTGGATACTTCCTTGAATATAGCGGCTATTCTTGCTCCTTTAACGGCTCTCAGAAAATCAATAAAATGCTCAGTTTCTCCGACTTCTATGCTGTTTAGCAAAAAATCTTCGTTAGTAACAGTCGAATATATTAATCCGCTTTTTTCCAAAAACTTTGCTTTTGCCATTACTTCTCCCAGTAGGACGGTGCTGAAAAATGAACGGTTTTCATAAATCTTTTGAAATATGTCACATATTTGCACACCGTACTCGGCAAGTTCTTTTACTGTTCCGAAAGTTTTCGGCCTTACATTTGAATATTGAAATCTTCCTGTATCGGTTACGACTCCGACGTATAGATTAGTGGCAATATCTTTATCAATCTTTACCGGAAGCTCTTTTGATAAGTCGAAAAGCATTTCGCTAATAGAGGAGGTTTCACCTTCTATCCAATTAACATGGCCGTAACTCTTGTTGTCGACATGATGGTCAATGTTAATAATAATTTCCGCTTTTTTAGCCAGTTTGTTATTTACTCCGAGTCTGTTTAACGAAGGGCATTCAAGAGAAATAAATACTTTGGGCTCAAAACATTCTTTATATTCTTTTATTTCCTTAATGCCAGGCAAAAAGTTGTATTGTGGTGGTATTACGGGCTTTGCATCGGATGAAGATAGGCAATACTTCTTCCCCATTTGTTTTAAAAAAGAGCCAAGTGCTAATAATCCTCCGAGCGAATCTCCGTCCGGTCCGACGTGTGAACCTAAAACGAAGTCATCTTTTTCTTTTAATAGCTTAGCTATTTCTTTTAACTTACTCATTAAAAGCTTCTTCGTCCTTATCTGAAAGACCATTCTTCCCATCTATGTCTTTATCGTCTGAATTATCTTTATTTAGATCGTTTAGTATCTTACTGATTTTCAGAGAATGCTCAATTCCCTTATCTTCGTAAAAAATTAAATCCGGAGTATATTTAAGCCGAATTTTTTTTACTAGTTCGGCTTTTAATAATCCCCTGGCTTTTTCGAGGCTATTTTTTACTTTTTCTGGAGACTTTCTCAAAGTCGAAAAATATATATTTGCTATCTTTAAGTCTGCTGACACTGCCACTCGGGTAATACTTACAAATTTCAAATTTTCATCTGAAAGTTGCTTTAAGATTATTTCGCCAAGATCGTGTTTTATTGCTTCCGAAACTTTTTTTGTTCTTTTAGACATCTTTCTTTAATATTTCGTAGTCTACCTGGGTGATAGTTGCTTTATTTAATGATTCGATAAAGTTTCTAATTGATTGGAGCTGTTTATGGGCCATCGTTTGATTTAGGGATACGTACGATATTCCGATGACAGATTTTTGCCAAAGATTCTGACCAGAAACTTCAGTTACACTGACGTTAAAACGGTGCTTTGTTTTTTCAATAATACTTTTTAACAATCTTCTCTTCTCTTTCAAAGATCTGCTATGTTCAAAATGAAGAGCCACACTTATTGCGGCAATTATCATTTTTCCCTCGGTTTTTCCACTTCTTTATAAGCTTCGAAGATATCTCTGGCTTTTAAGTCTTGGAAATTTTCCAAGCCGATTCCGCACTCATATCCTTCTTTTACTTCATTGACATCATTCTTAAAGCGTTTCAAAGAAGCAACTTTGGTATCTTGGATTACTACTCCTTCTCTGATTACTCTAATTTTAGACTTCCTGTTGATTAACCCGTTTGTAACCGCACAACCGGCTATGACTCCGATTTTTGGCGCTTTAAATAATTCCTTTACCGTTGCCTCTCCTTCAACGACTTCCTCAATTTTTGGTTTAAGCATTCCTATTCTTGCCGAGTTTATATCTTCAACTAACTCATAAATTATCTTATAAGTTCTTACATCGACCTTTTCTATTTCAGCAAGCTTTTTCGCGTTTGCATCAGGACGCACATTAAATCCGGTAATAATAGCATTTGATGCACTGGCAAGCATAATATCTGTCTCAGTTATAGCTCCTACCCCGCTATGGATAACTTTTAATCGTACTTCTTCCTGATCTATTTTTGATAAAGACTTTTTCAATGCTTCTATTGAACCTTGAACGCCGGCTTTGACGATAATATTAAGTTCTTTAATCTTTCCCTCTTCGATTTCGTGATGTAAATCTTCCAGGGTAAGATGTCTTTTTTGTTTCTCTTCAATTAAGCGCTGCCTTAATGCTCTTTTTTCGGCAATATCTCTGGCTTTTTTCTCATCCTCTACAACTTTTAATACATCTCCCGCCTTTGGAAGACTTTTAAACCCAATGATTTCGACCGGCTGAGCAGGATGCGCTTCTTTTACTTTTTTCCCAACATCGTCAAATAAGGCTCTGGCTTTTCCGTAGGCCATACCGGCGACAAAAACATCGCCTACGTTCATCCTGCCTTGTTTAACTAAAACAGTTGCAACGGGTCCTTTGCCTTTATCTATCTTCGATTCAATTACTGTTCCCGAAGCCATTCCTTCTCCGACCGCTT
>JAUUWJ010000112.1 GCA_030589175.1 Actinomycetes bacterium | reverse complement strand
CCCTCATTAATGTCGCCCCAAGTTTAATCTACCGGTATAAACAAGGTAAAAACAAAGTTGTTGCTGTCAGAAGTATTAATGAGAGTGAGCTTTACGGGTTAAAGATAACCCAAATGCTTTTACCCGTTACTGGGCATCGCTTAGATTTTTTTATGAAGGTCAAATCTAAATACAATCAAGCTTTTGTGGTTAGCGAAAATGATTTCTCGTCTTTAGGAATAATAGGTGCACTTGGACTTATCTTTTTATTAGCTAGACTGTTCTTAGTAAGGAGTCAAAAGAAAGAAACTGAAAAAGCCTCATCGGATAACACACTTTCTGCTCTTAGCTTGTTGAATCTTTCAGCAATATTGCTGGCTACGATCGGAGGGTTCTCTTCTTTTTTTGCCCTTGTTGTTTCGCAGCAGATAAGAGCCTATAATCGGATCAGCATATTCATAGCTTTTTTTGCGCTTTTTGCCGCGGTCATAATAATCGATAAGTTTCTTTTAACACAGGCTAAAAAAAGATTTTTTCAGCCGCTTTCTTATTTTTTTCTGCTGACAATACTTTTGGTTGGCATATTAGATCAAACAACTGGCAACTTCATACCTCGTTATGAGTTTCTAAAAAAAGAAATCAGCAGCCAATCGAGATTTGTTAAGGAAATAGAAAAAAAAGTGCCAAACAATGCGATGATATTACAATTGCCATATGTTCCTTTTCCTGAAAATCCTCCAGTGCACTTGATGACAGACTACGACCATTTTGCCGGAGGTTATCTGCACTCTAAAAATATTCGCTGGAGCTATGGTTCTATGAAAGGCAGGTCGGGCGATAAATGGCAAAAATCGATATCTGAAAAACCGGTAAATGAGCTTATTAACAATCTGTCACTTTCCGGTTTTAGCGGAATATATCTTGATAGGTTTGGTTATGAGAACACAGATTTAGAAAATGAGCTAAAGACATTTCTTGGCACAAAACCAATTGAATCGGAAAGCAAAAGACTTATTTTCTTTGATTTAAAAACGTATAGTAACAAACTAAAAAAACAACTTTCCAAAGAAGACTGGAAGTTAAAAAAAGATAAAGCTCTTAAACCTGCGTTGTTGAATAGAGCTGATTAGACAAAAAGGGTTATGAGCTAAGGTAACGGCATCTCTTTGTCTGTTAAAGAGGAAAAACGCTCACCGATGTACATTCTTATGCGAGGCTTGTTTATTGATTGCTCGGCCTTCTTGTGATGGGATCTTAATCTATAGCCGATAATCCAAATGATTGCCTGAGTGCCGATTTTGAGCCGTTGCCAAGTGCTATAAGCTGACTTGCCGTGCGCTCTTTTATCACGCTCTACCGGTATTGATCTTATCGGTAAATTTGTGCAACCTATCATTGCAACAACAAAGGGTTTTCGTGGATCAATAGCCAAGAGAGATTTGACCATACTCTTATCCATCATCACATATATTCCGGCATCTACCGGGACGCCACAAAGACCATGAATAGTCCATTTAAATAAACGTGAGGATATAAGTCTTGGCAAAGATTGATATCGGCCGCGTCTTCCGGCAAAAACAGCACTATAGCCTTTGTCCAATTCTTTCAATAAAAGCGGTATTGCTTCTGGGGGGTCTTGTAAATCTGCGTCCAAAATAACGGATTTATCGCCTCGAGCGTGACTTAGACCAACAAGAACCGCTCTGTGTTGTCCGACATTTTTCTCTAACGCCAATACTGCTATTCGGGAGTCTTCCTTTGCGAGTTGCTGCAAAATTGCTACAGAATTTTCCGGACTAGAATCGTCAACAAAAATGATTTCATAGGTGATCCGGAATTTTTCAAGGACTTTATCTATTCGTTTATAAAGATCAATAAGCGTTTGTGCATTATTGTACACAGGCACAACAACGCTAAGCTCAGGGGCTCTATAGTTGTCTTTTGATAGCTGTTTATCCATGGCTTTTTCTAATCATACACCTTGGTATTTTTCAAACCAAGCTACCGTTTTCTTAAGTCCTTCTTGAAGGCTGTAACGTGGCTCCCATCTCAGCAACCGCTTTGCCTTGGCAGTATCAGCCGCCCAATACGATTTATCAGACGGGCTTTTGGGATAAGAGCCAATATTTACTTTTATTTTTTGCCCCAAAACAGCTTGAATTTGGTCGATGACTTCTTCATTCTTCCATTGTCTGCCGGTCCCGACATTTATTGTTTCGCCAATCGCTTTCTTTGTTTGAGATGCGACCAAACAGGCTTCAACAACATCATCAATAAAGATAAGGTCTCTACTATAACCGAGCTTTGTAAGGTCCATCGTTTTATTGCTCAGAGTTGCCTTAATAGCGGTAGGGATAAGACGGGAAAAATGCTCGAAGTACCCATAAACGGAAAACAGCCTGAGAATTACAATTGGATTGTTTCTTGATTTTATATAGTGCTCACACAGTAGACTTGTAGCTGTTTTTGTAACGCCGCGAAACGTCGTCGGCTCTGTCCTATCCGACTCCTTAAAAGGTTTATTGTCAGAACTGCATTCAAGGGAACTGCCTAGGTGAATGAGGCAATCATATTCCGTTGCTGAAAGTGCCTCGAGAATATTTGCAGTGCTTAACAAGCTATTGGTCAGGTAGTCTTTTTGCTGTTCGAGTTTTGGGTGCCCATGGGGCATGGCTGCATTGAATACTAGCTGCGGGTTCACTTTAGTAATAATCTTTTTTACTTTTTTGAAGTCTTGCAGATCTGTTTTATGCAGAGCCAGCGAAGAATCAATTCCGGCAAGCCGCCATAGATCAGTGCTCTCTCTTACGATGCCATGGACCTCGGCGCCTGTTTCAAGTAGTTTTCTAGCCAAGTTCGAGCCGATAAAACCGGCTGCTCCGGTAATCAGGACTCGCTTGCCTTTTAGATCATTCATGCCAGTTCTTTCGTTACACTTTATCTAACTGGATAATATTACTGACGGTCTCAAATAAGGCTTGCCTGTCCTTGTTTTTTTCGTCTTGTGAACGTCTGTTCAGGCTTCGAAAACTATCGACGATTTTTTGGATCTCAGTTTTCATATCTCGGTTTTTAATATCTTTCTTGAAAGAACGGCGTAAAAATCCGTAGGCACAGCTCAATCTGCTCATTTCTTTTAATAATAGATCGAAAGGGATTGGAAAACCCTTATCCACAAGAGTGATGCCGCCAAAGCCAAATTTTTGCTCCTTAAATATGGTCCTTAAATTTTCAACTGTGCCGTCCGCAACAGCTTCAAATATATTTTTGCTTTTCCTGGAAAGGGCAAGGTCATTGAGACCAACATAAATATAATCAACCGGCAATTTTGCTATTTCATTAGCATCGTCAACAGCCTGCACGGTTTCAATTAGAACACCGGCTTCAGCCCGATCATCTATAAAACTTAAAAAATCGTCGACATGTTTACGGCTGTTGACCATCGGCAAGAATATTACGTCAGCACCACCTTTAATTGCCGAATCAACTTCTAGTAAAGTGTGCGGCCCCATAGAATTGATGCGACAAATGATCTTGGCTTCAATTGCGTTTTTAACTTCGACAAGGTCTTTAAGCGTGCCATAATTGCATTCTAAATCGGCTTCTCTCTGACGCGCTTCTTTATTCATCCACTCCCAGTCGATGACTACGCCTTTGATGCCGGCCTCAACTGAGTTTCGGGCCAGATTCGTATCGGTTGTGAAAAGCCAGGGCTCAAAGGTCATTTTTCTCTCCGATTGCTACATAAGTAGACCCCCAAGGAAAACGTATATACCTGGAAAGCCATACCTCGACAAGGATTATAAGGCTAAGGAAATAGGTTAGTATAGAATTTGGATTAGCCTCATTACGCCGCGAGGCCGTGGCCAGCGACGTCTACGGGAAAGGAAAAGAGTGGTAGTGCTGTATGTATTTGACGGAGAGGCGGG
>JAUUWJ010000154.1 GCA_030589175.1 Actinomycetes bacterium | reverse complement strand
AAATGAACACAGCGGGGCTGTAATAAGCGAGCTCGGCCAAAGAAAAGCTAAATTTATTAGCCAGGAAGAAAATGACGACGGCACGACAAGACTGGAATTTGAGATCTCAACGCGCGCACTCTTAGGGCTTAGAAATCAACTGCTCACGTTGTCGCGCGGAACAGCAATAATGAACTCGATGTTTTTAAAATACGAACCGCAAGGCGGGGCAATCGAAAGACTGCGAAACGGTGTCTTGGTAAGCATGGAAAACGGCAAAGCTGTTGCTTTTGGTCTTAATAACGCGCAAGAACGCGGCACAATATTTATTAATCCCCAGACTCCTGTATACAACGGTATGATAGTCGGACTTCATTCACGCCAAAACGACCTGGAAGTAAATGTTACAAAAGAGAAAAAGCTTACAAATATGCGGGCTGCAGGAGCCGATGATTCCATAGTACTTACGCCCCCGACGATTCTCAGCCTTGAGCAAAGCCTCGACTTTTTAGAAGATGACGAATTGCTAGAAATAACGCCAAAAAGTTTAAGGCTGCGCAAGAAATTCTTACTTGCCCACGAGCGCGCTAAAGCAAGAAAATAACTCAACAGCTTTAGTGAATCAATTAATAATTAAAGATTAAAAATTATGATTTCCAGATTGAAGATTGAGAATTGCTTTCTTTTGCAGTCTTTACTGATTTCTGTACTCAAGTTTTTTTAGATCTACCTCAGCTATTCGTTCATTTTCAATTTGGACAGTAGACAAGGAGAAATTGTATTTATTATCAAGTATTTCCTTTGCTTTTCGTAAGACCGCTTCTGAATCTTTAAAGTCCTTAACTACAAGATGTCCGTTAAAGGTTGTGATGTTACTGGATACGGTCCTTACATGAAAGTGATGAGCATTTATTACACCTTTTATATTAGTTAAGTCCTTATTAATATCTGATAAATTGATACCTTTTGGAACAGCATCTATTAGGATTGCAATTGAATCTCTAATAAGCCCGTAAGCAGCATAAATCAAAATAAAAGCAAAAATTATTCCTGCCCAAGCATCTGCTACGAAAATGTCGAACAAGACAAATATTGCAGCTATTATCACTGCTATACTTCCAAAAAAGGCGTTCATTACATGCCAAAAGGAACCTCGAATATTAAGACTTTCTTTTTGTCCTTTATATAAAATAAAGAGAGTAGCAATTTCTAAACCAATTCCACCGACACCGACAATGAACATAGGAATAGCTGGAAGCTCTATTGGATTGAAGATGCGTTGAAAACCCTTTATAAGAATGAAAATTGCCATTCCCAAGAGCAGTAATCCATTTGTGAATGCAGCAACAATTTCTATCCTTATGTAGCCGAATGTTTTTGTAGGTGTAGGTTTTTTAGCAGCCAGTACTAGGGCTACTAAAGATATGCTGATTGCAATAACAGTAGATAACTCATGAAGCGCATCAGCTAGAAGAGCCAAGCTTCCTGTAATCAAGGCAACGGTGAACTCAAAAGCGAAATATATGGCAATAAGAAAGACGCTTATCCATAAAGCCTTAGTGTTTGTAGAAGCTATGTGATGACCTGGTCCGCCTTGCATAATTATTTATAGGCTATACGACAGCGCTTTTAAACTCAACTGTTCGGCTCTTACCTTTGTAGAATAAAATATCAATTTTAGATATTTAATTGAATTCGTGAATCGTAATTCATAATTTGTAATTCGTGTTTTTCACGAACGCCGAACTACGAACTACGAACCCCGAACCACGAACCACGGCTTTTCTGTTTGAAATTACTTTGAGAACTGTCTCCCAACCCTTTCTCTGCCGTTGTAACTGAAATTTGGCTTGTCTAATTTGGGTAAGTTTAGTTTGTGGAATCGACAATAAGTCTTTTGGTCCGAATAGCACCGTTTGCAATAGCCTCGGCATTTAGCGGGTCTCTTTTAGCTGCGACTCTTATCATCCTGACCGGCAAGGGCAATTCCAAAATGCGGGCATTAACGTTCAGCTTAGGAATAGCGACAGCGAATATATTTGTAATAATTGTAAGCTATTTTTTAACCAATCTAATTTTTAGCGCTGTCGAACACACGCCGGAGACGGTCTCTGCCGTGATCGACGTAGTTCTTGGTGCTCTATTGGTTTTTATAGCCGTCATAATTGCTCTTAGCAAGCCAAAAAAGAAACCCAAGAAGAAACGTCAAATTTCGGCAGAACAGACATCTGCGCGGTTGATACGTTATTTTCTGGTAGGCTTTGCCGCGATGATAACTAATCTTACAAGCATTCCCTTAGTAATAGTTGTCGTTAAGGAAACAGTCGATTCGAACGTTGAAATCTTAGGCCAAGTCGTAGTTCTATTATTTACGCTACTAATGGTCATGATGCCCGTACTTCTTCCTTGGTTGCTCTACTCAATATCACCTAAATATGCCCGAAAGATTCTTGAACCGGTCAATAGAATAATAAAGAAATATGGCAAGCGTGTTATGTATATTGTTTTCTTTATACTTGGCGCTTTTCTGATTATTAGAGGATCGGTTGAACTGATAATTGGTAAAAGAATTGCATATAAGATGATGAGCAGCACTAAAATACCTTGGATTTTGATTTACAATTTATTATCTGCATTTTAAATATTAGTTTGTTATAAAATAAATAAAAACCAATATCGCACTAGGAGATTGTTAAGGAGAAAGTTCACAAAAGTTTTTTCACAGTGTTTGGGAAAAGTGCTTGGAAAAGCCACAATTTCCGGCGAATTTTCTCAGTAGGTTCTAATTATTTATGATGAGAGCTTATTAAGGTACTTCAAGTAAATATATTACTAGAGAGAGAAGAACGTGGGCCTAATTTACTTTAGACATCGCATTATAATTAATTGTCCCATAGAAAAAGTATTTGAATTTATCAGTAATCCACAAAACAGGGCAAAATGGGATTCGAGTGTGGCTGATATCAGGATAACATCTGATGGGCCGATTAAAGCGGGAACAACCGGTGTAAGCGTAGGGATGTTTAAGGGAAAACAGTATGAATCTGAGTTTATATATGATGAGTATGACTCCCCAAATATGTTAGTTTTAAAGACTACTTCTGGCCCCGTAAAGGTAAAAATGAGAAACACATTAACAGAGGTTGAAG
>JAUUWJ010000117.1 GCA_030589175.1 Actinomycetes bacterium | reverse complement strand
TTTGCTACTATAATAATTATCAAAGTAACAATACTAAGTATGGCTAGTATTCCTAAAGCAATTAAATAATTACGGGTTATTGTTCTTGTAGAAATCCTCTCTTTGATTGCCATGTCTACTCTATCTATTCCAACTTTAGCTAGTAATCAAAACAGTAGTTAAGGGAAGAAATAAATTAGTTATTAACTCCAAACAAAAAGAGAGTTATTTTTAAAAGATTAGAAATTTTGTTTTACAAAGATTATTTTTAAAATTGTGCATTATTGATTGAATTTATCCAACATCTAACGTCAAACATCCGAATATCTTTGCTCCTTCCAGGGATCGCCGTGCCTGTGATAACCTCTGGACTCCCAAAAACCGGGAACTTCTTTTTGTAAGAACTCTACTCCTCTAACCCATTTTGCGCTTTTCCAAAAATAAAGTCGGGGAACAACTAACCTTACGGGAAACCCGTGCTTTGGCTCCAGTACTTTATCATCATGTCTGATAGCAAACAAAACATCTTCTTGCAGAAAATCACCAATCCTTAAATTTGTAGAATAACCGCCAACCGAATGCACCAGTACAAATCTTGCCGTTTGTTTCAGAGAGACTTTCTCAGCAATCACTCTGCTACTTACTCCTTCCCAAAGATTGTCAAGCCTGGACCAGGTTGTAACGCAATGTATATCTGAAAATACCCTAACTCTGGGCAAATCCATGAATTCCTTGAAATTAAGCTTCTTTCTTTCTTCCACTTCTCCATAAATTTCGAAGGTCCAATTTTTGATCTCAACCTGGGGAATTTGCCCTGCTTGAAGAGTAGGCCATTTTTCCGTCTCATGCTGGCCCGGAGGCAATCTTTTCTCTCGTTTTGTATCGGGACTTTTTATTATCGTTTTTTCATCCATAAGCACGTGTAAATAGTTACTTAAATATTTTACCCTTTTAATAAATCGCAGAGCATAATACATTTGGGTGCCAGTTTCAGTGGAGCCCCGCCCCGATGCATCGGGGTGACCTTCTGGTGCGTGGGTAAAATTATAGATTTTATTAGTAAACGTCTTCTGATAATAAGTTCAATCGGCTATAATACTATTTATGGATACGTTTTTTTGCGAGCATTGCGGAGAAAATCCGGCAAATCTTTGGGTAACTAAAATAATGGAGGGCAAAGTCAGCAAGCAGCATTTATGCGACGAGTGCTTTCGTAAATTAAGTGGCTACTCCCTACCTTTTACTTTAGCCCTGCCGTTAAATATTTTAAATCCAATGCTCAATGCCAATGACGATTTTAAGCCTCCAAAGACCGCGAAATTTAAGGTGTGCAAAAATTGCAGTACTAGCTGGTCGGATTTTTTACAATCAGGTTCACTAGGATGTCCTCAGTGCTACCTTAACTTTTCAAAATATTTGCAGCCAATAATAGAAGGCATCCACTCTTCAGTCACATATAAAGGCAAAGTTCCGAATCGCCTTCCTCAAGGCGTTAAGATTAAAGCTTCTCTTCAAAGCCTCAAACAAAAGTTATTCAAGTCCATCGACGACGAAAATTACGAAAAAGCAGCTAAACTAAGAGACGAAATAAAAGAATTAAAAAAACAACTTAACCAAACAAGTAATGTCAAAAAATAATTCTTCAATTGTACAAACAAGCAGAATAAGACTGGCTCGAAACATAAACGGCTACCCATTTCCCGAATGGTCCTCAAGTGACGAACAGAACGTGGTCAAAAAGATAGCAAAGACGGCGATTTCAAAAATCGAAGGCTCTTTTGCAATCAAAGAGTTAGGTAAAACAAAAGATTGTGAAAAAAATATTTTTGTCGAAAAGAACATATTAAGCAGCCATTTTTTAACAGGTGACCCGGATCTTAAAGCCTTTGCATACAATAAGAAAAGTGTTTCTATCATGATAAACGAAGAAGACCATGTGCGTCTTTGCTCTCAACAGAACGGCTTTAAGCTCGAAGAATGTTGGAATCATTTAAACAAAGTAGATAGCGCTTTATCGTCCGAAATCGAGTATTCATTTTCCCAAGAACTCGGCTTTGCTACAGCTTGTCCTTCAAATGTCGGTACGGGGATGCGGGCTTCAGTTATGATTCACACACCTGCTTTATGCTTGGAGCGCAAAATGGGAAAAATAATCTCAAAGCTTAGCGACAGCCACATAACCGTAAGAGGGCTATATGGAGAGGGCTCTATGGCCATAGGACACATATTTCAAATCTCAAACTTAAATACCCTGGGAATTTCAGAAATAGATACTATTAAACATCTAAAAAAAGTAATAACTTCCATAGAAAAGAAAGAAACAAACGCGAGGCTTAATGTTTGCAAAAAAGATGAATTGTTATTAAAAGACAAGGTCAGAAGAGCAATTGGAATTTTAAAGTACGCGTGTTTTTTATCTTACGAAGAATCGTTAGATCTTCTTTCAATAATATATTTAGGACAAAGTTTAGGTATTGAAAATAGGGTAAAGTCTTTAATGAATTTAGCTGAATTGACTAAACAACTAAGAGACGGGCACCTGCAAAAACAATACTCAAGAAGTCGTAAGAGCATAGAGGAATGCAGAGCCCAAAAAGTTAGACAAATAATTACCTAACGTTACATAGCGTTTAGTTATTGTATTTTAGAGGAAAAAAATATCATACTATTCAAAGCACAATATTAAAGGAGGCAGGATTTTAGTTCTTTTGGTTCAGGTATATATAGTATCCAGCATCCAGAGTCTAGAGTCCGTTTTTAATGTTTGAACGATTTACTGAAAAAGCAAGAAGAGTCGTAGTATATGCACAGGAAGAAGCCAGGATGCTTAACCAAAACTACATTGGTACCGAGCATCTGTTACTGGGCTTAATCCGTGAAGAAGAAGGTATTGCTGCTCGGGCAATCAAAAATCTAAACATAAATTTAGAAGATGTCAGGACTCAAATAGAAGAAATAATCGGCCGGGGCACATCGACTCCCAGTGCCCATATTCCTTTTACACCTAGAGCCAAAAAGGTTCTCGAATTGTCCCTTAGGGAATCGCTCCAACTGGGACATAACTATATCGGTACCGAGCATTTATTGCTCGGCTTGATCCGAGAAGGCGAAGGAATAGCAGCAAGAGTTATGTTAAACCTGGGCGGTGACTTGGACAAAGTTCGCAATCAAGTAATCGAGCTGCTTTCCGGCTATTATACAGGTGTTGAGGCAGGTGGTGCTGGCAAGGGCGGAAAAAAAGGGGCATTCTCCAAAAAAGGATTATTGGACGAATACGGCCGAAACCTGACCAGATTATCTTTAGAAAACAAACTTGATCCGGTTATCGGCCGCGAAAAAGAAATTGAAAGAGTTATGCAGATTTTAGCTAGGAGAACCAAAAATAATCCGGTCTTAATCGGAGAACCTGGTGTAGGAAAAACAGCAATCGTTGAAGGCTTAGCACAGGGAATAGCAAAAGACGAAGTCCCCAAGATTTTAGCAAATAAACAAATATACACTCTTGATTTAGCTGCATTAGTTGCTGGCTCGAAATACCGGGGAGAATTTGAAGAGCGACTGAAAAAAGTTATTAGGGAAATTACCCAGCGCAAAGACGTTATACTTTTCATAGACGAAATGCATAATCTCGTCGGTGCCGGCGCAGCTGAAGGCGCAATTGATGCAGCCAGTATTCTAAAACCTATGCTAGCCCGCGGCGAACTGCAGACTATCGGAGCGACAACACTTGACGAGTATCGAAAACACGTAGAAAAAGATGCGGCTTTAGAAAGACGTTTTCAAACGGTTATGGTTGGCCAACCATCTGTCGCAGAAA
>JAUUWJ010000266.1 GCA_030589175.1 Actinomycetes bacterium | reverse complement strand
CCAACGCAAAAAGAAAAAGCGGAAACTAAAATTGAAGAATCTCCTGCTGATGGTGATTATCCCGCTCACTTTAAGAAAATCATTGCTCCTATGGTAGGTACCTTCTATAGAGCATCGTCTCCTGATGCCGAACCGTTTACCAAGGAAGACAAAACCGTAGAGGCGGGGCAAACTGTATGCATATTGGAAGCTATGAAGCTGATGAACGAGATCGAAGCTGAAGAAAAAGGTAAAATAAAAGCGATTTTGGTTGAGAACGGGCAACCTGTTGAGTACGGCCAACCTCTGTTTGTCTACGAACCGATAGCAGATTAAAATTTGCTTCATTTTCTAGGCAGGGATTAAGTTCGTCATTTCTTAAAAATTTAGATGTTTTAGATAGATATATTTACGGGAGAAGAATGAAAAAAATATTGGTAGCTAACCGAGGCGAAATAGCTGTTAGGATAATAAGGGCCTGTAAGGAAATGGGTCTCAAAACTGTAGCTGTGTATTCCGATGCCGATGTTTCAAGCTTGCACGTAAAGTTAGCTGATGAGAGCGTCTGTATTGGACCCGCTCAATCAACTTCGAGCTATCTTAATATACCAAACATTATAAGTGCCGCTGAAATAAGCGGGGCAGATGCCATACATCCGGGCTACGGATTTTTGGCTGAAAACCCGCAATTTGCTGAGGTTTGTCAATCCTGCAAGATAACATTTATTGGCCCTTCGCATGAATTGATTAGCTTGATGGGTGACAAAGCTACTGCCAAACAAACGATGAAAAAAGTGGGAGTACCGGTAATTCCGGGTACTTCGGGAACGATAAAGGAAGAGAAAGAAGCACTTGATTTTGCAAAAAGCGGGGGGTATCCGGTAATAATAAAAGCTTCTGCAGGCGGTGGCGGCCGGGGGATGCGCCATGCTCAAAACGCTAAACAGCTAAAAGAGTTTATTAAGTCAGCTCAAAATGAAGCTAAGGCGGTGTTTGGTAATCCGGAAATATATTTGGAAAAATATTTGGACGAATCTCGCCACATTGAAGTACAAATAATGGCTGATTTACATGGAAACGTTATTCATTTGCACGAAAGAGATTGCTCTATCCAAAGGCGCCACCAAAAATTAATAGAAGAGTCCCCCGCCTCTAACTTAAATGAAAAAATAAGGCAGTCCATGTTTAAAGCCGCTGTCAAAGCGACTAAAGCAATCGGCTATCAAAATGCCGGAACAATCGAATTTCTGGTGGACAAGAAAAACAATTTTTACTTCATGGAGATGAATACAAGAATACAGGTCGAGCATCCGGTAACTGAAATGGTAACAGGAATCGATCTGATTCAAATGCAATTAAAAGTAGCCGCTGGTGAAAAACTTGATATCAAACAAGGCGCTGTGAAAGTTAAAGGCCATGCAATTGAGTATCGAATAAATGCCGAAGACCCCGATAATGATTTCAGGCCGGAAGCGAAGAAGATAACTTTGTATAATCCGCCGGGCGGTTTTGGTATTCGCGTAGATTCTCATGTTTATTCGGGATATGTAATACCTCCTTATTATGATTCACTTATAACAAAACTAATATGTTGGGGAGAGAACAGAGAAGAAGCTCTTAAACGTTCGGCAAG
>JAUUWJ010000145.1 GCA_030589175.1 Actinomycetes bacterium | reverse complement strand
ATTAACGATCCCGGCCCGAATTCACCGGTCTTGGTTACGACTAATTTTTCTCTGACTTATTTTATTGTTTCCTCGGAAGTTGAATCCAGCAGGGTTGGAGCGCATTTGGCCGTCCACGATAGCGAGGGCTTATCGGTTCTGACTGCTTGGGCGGCAGGCAAATTTGTCTCGGAGAATATTGCACCTTTTCTGCAAAAATCGGGCATATTTGATAAGACGAGCCATAAGAAGCTGATAATTCCGGGTTATGTTGCCCAAATGAGTGGCGAGCTAGAAGCAGAGCTAGAAGGCGTCAAAATCCAAGTTGGGCCTAGAGAAGCTGGAGATCTTTCCAAATATTTGAAAGCCTGGAATCCGGCAAAAGATTCTGTAACTGCTTAGCAGTTACGAGATGGCTAGCCACTAGCGGCTAGAGGCTAGGGAGTGAATGGAATTTCCTAATCCCTAATGGCAAGTTTCTGTCACCTTTACATAGTAGAACGCAATTTCTATTATTAACTTAAATACTATGAAAAAAGCTGATACTATTTCGCAAAATTTTATTCCTCCTTGTCAAGACGCATGTCCTGTTAAAACAAGAGCTCGTGATTATGTAAGAGCCGTAGCTATGGGACAGTTGGAAAAAGCTTACGAGATTATTACTGAAAATAATCCTTTCCCCAGTGTTTGCGGCCGGGTCTGTATGCATCCTTGCGAAGAAGCTTGTCGCAGAAATGATACGGACGAACCTGTCTCAATTGCAAATCTGAAACGCTATGCTTCCGATTATGTAAATGAGAACGATCTTTTCATGGACTTAACTCTGATTACTAAAAGCAAGAAAAAAGTAGCAATTGTAGGAGCTGGTCCCTCGGGATTGGCAGCAGCTGTCAAGTTAGTCGAAGAAGGCCATGAAGTAGAAGTTTTTGAAAGCAATAAAAAAGCCGGAGGTTTGCTGCGCTACGGTATTCCTAACTACCGCTTGAGCGATGAAGCGCTGGATGAAGATATAAAGCGCATTACGGCAAAAGGTGTGAAGATAAATACAAACAAAGCTGTCGGCAAAGATATTTCCCTTGACGAACTAAGAGAAAATTATGATGCTACATTAGTTTCGGTGGGCTTGAGCGAATCGAGGACTCTTCCAATTGAAGGTATTGATGCCGAAGGTGTTCACTTGGCAACTGACTTCTTAAGAGCGTGTAACAGTAAAGATAAGCCGAAGGTCGGTAAAAATATATTAGTTATTGGCGGAGGAAATGCTGCCGTCGATGTGGCTAGAAATGCCAGGCGCCTTGATTCGGGCGCAAAAGTTATTATGGCTTGCCTTGAAAGCAATGATGAGATGCCGGCAAGTCTCTGGGAAATCGAAGAAGCCAAGGAAGAAAAAATTGAGGTTAAGAATTGTATGGGCCCGCGAAAAGTTAAAGTAAAAGATGGCAAGGTCACTGGCATGCATTTTATAACTTGCGCCTTGGTTTTTGACAACAAAGGACGGTTCAATCCGACATTCGTTGATGATGAGAAACATTTTCTTAAAGTGGACACGATAATTGTTACTATCGGCCAGCAAGCTAACCTGGATTTCTTACCGGCCGATTTTGTAAATAAAGGCCGGCTTGTCTTTGATAGCGACACTTTATCCGTAACCGATGATGGCGTTTTTACTTGCGGAGAAGTTTCAAAAGGCCCGGGATCGGCAATTGCCGCTATTGCAAATGGAAACCTTGCTGCAAAAATTATTAATCAGTATCTGGCTAAACAAGTAATTGATCTTGAAGAAGAAAGAAGAGAAGTAATACCTGAACTTGGCTCATATGCCAAAAAAGTACATAAAAAGGACAGGCAGCTCACAGATAAAGTAAATGCTGAAAAACGAATAAAAAACTTTGATGAGTTCGATAAAGGTTTTAGCAAAAGGACTGCTACAAAAGAAGCCTTGCGTTGTATGGACTGCGGAGACGGAGCACAAGTTGAGCAAGAAAAGTGTGTAGCTTGTCTTACCTGTGTTAGGGTTTGTCCGTTCGATGTTGCTACTATCGATAAAAATACAAGTATTGCTACAATGCCAATCAAGGGATGCCAAGCGTGCGGAGCTTGTGCGGCTGAATGCCCGGCAGACGCTATTGATATTGCGGCTTATCCGTTGGCAGAACAGCTTGAAAATGTAGAAGCGGCTCTTAAAAATAATACGGCAGGTAATATCGGATTTATTTGTCAAACCGGTAAAGATTTGGATTATCCTAACAGTAGGCTTATTAGAGTCAAATGTCCGATAAGGCTTAGTGAAAGGACTTATCTGAAGGCATTCGAATTAGGGGCAAAAAAAGTTTTTGTAACTTGTCACAAACCGGAAAGTTGTCGTTATATAAAAGGCCCTGAGTATGCGAAAAGAAAGGTTGGCTACGTCAAGCAAATCCTGGATAATATGGGTGTAAAGGGTCGAGAGATTAAGGTTTTTCAGAAAAGTCAGAAAGAAGAAATATTAGCTTTTAATAAAACGGAGGGAGAAAAAATACTAAGCACTAAATCCTAAATAATAAACAATCTCAAATATCAAATGACCAAAATCAAAAACATTTTGAACATTTGAACATTGGAGTTTAGAATTTGTTTAGGATTTCGATATTAGGATTTAGGATTTTTTTCAGGGATATGATTAAAGCACAACAAAAACCTATTGATGAAATATTCAAAATGATTTCCGGTAGCAGCAATGTGTTAATTGCGGGTTGCGGAACATGCGTTACAGTCTGCTTTGCCGGAGGCGAAAAAGAGGTCAATTTGCTCGGTGCTCAACTGAGAATGGCGGCGGCGGCAAATGGCGAACAAATTGAAGTGATGAAAGCTACACCGAAAAGGCAATGTGAAAAGGAATTTGCTTTAGAACTTAAAGATAAAGTAAAGAAAAGTGATGTCATAGTTTCTATTGCTTGCGGCGTTGGTGTTCAAGTTTTGGCTGAAGAGTTTCCTAAAGCAAATATCTATCCGGGCCTAAATACGACCTTTATGGGGCCGCCGAAAGAGCAAGGTTTTTGGTATGAGAACTGTGCCGGTTGCGGCAGTTGTATTCTTCACTTTACAGCCCGCGTGTGTCCTATTGCCAGGTGTGCAAAGAGTTTACTGAACGGGCCTTGCGGCGGTAATTCTGATGGGAAATGCGAAGTCAGTAGCGATATTGATTGTGCTTGGCAACTTATATATGAGCGGATGAAGAAAAGAGGAAAAGTAGATAGCTTAAAATGGATTTCTAAGCCAAAAAACTGGTCTTACGCACGCGACGG
>JAUUWJ010000083.1 GCA_030589175.1 Actinomycetes bacterium | reverse complement strand
CCGGCTATGAATTTAGAAATGCCTCTGGTGGGCGGTTCAATCGTAATCGTGTTGAACTTGTAGCCCGCCCGCTCCATGATCAATCTTTGGATTTGTCCGTAATAGCCGAAACGGCAGGGACCAAAGCCACCTGCCGTTACTATTGTGTCGGCCCCTCTTTCAATTCCTTCAATCAAGTTACCCAGCGTTATTTTGAGTGGGAGGCAAACAAGTTCCGGACCTAGTCGGCTGCCAATCTCCAGCGGCTTTTCATTACTAGGCGGTGCCTGGATGAACTCTACATCTAAACGCTTTAGTAAGTCTTCAAGCAGCACATTTAACAAACCCATTTGGGGCGCGGTTACTTTCATGATGCCACCGACTTTGTTTTTTTGTATCTAAGCATATCTGTAAAAGCTTCTAATCTGGTTAAAAAGCCGGCTTCACCGCTGTGCTCGTCCATTACCATTGACATAAGAGGGGTGTCTTCGTGCTTGCGAGCCTCATTTTCCAGCAATACTTGGATAAGAGAATCTGGTCCGCAAGCAAAAGAAAGCAAATAAATTATCCCGTCAACCGATTTAGTATTCAGCCAATGCATCACACCGCCTACGACTTCTTTTTCATAAGTCCAAAATATTTCCTTGGGCAAGCTTTTCAGATTATCTACTATCTTCTCGTGGCCAATGTTTTCAACTGTTTCTATCTTAATTTTTTGCCTCCTTAAACGCTCTAAGAAATTCAGGCTGATGTAGGAATCGTAGATATTGTAGTGATGCCCCACAACACCGATTTTTATTTCCTCTTTGTTATTGACGGGCTTTTTAGCCTTACTAGCCAAAATATCCGAGGTCAAATGACCGTTTAGCTGGGCTTTTTTAAAAGATTTCGCTTCAGCTAGCGCGGCTCTATATGCCCTATAGACTACAACGGGGTTGTTGTTTATAGGAGCGGCCAGGCTTAATAAAGCACGCCGTATGTACTTCCGTTTCTTTTTGGCATTGAAATCTGCAGTAAGAACTTTGGGCGGCTTAGGAAGTGCTCTGATCATATCAGGCAGGCCCAACATTTTTGGACAGGTGAAAGCGTCTTTCTCAATGCTTACGATGCGGGGGATAAAAACGTAGTCACATCTTGAACTTAAGTGAAGCGCGTGGCCATAGAAAACTTTTACCGGTAAACAAATTTCAGAAGACGCTGCTTCTAACCCGCGATTTAGAATCGTCGAATTTGTTCGCGGGCTTACAACAACTTGAGCCCCCAAAGTCTCAAAAAATGTCTTCCAAAACGGAAATTGTCTGTAATATAAAAGCGCTTTTGGGATTCCAATCGTAATTTTCATCAGTTCTATCTTCCCAATTTCGATTTGGGCTAACGAGCTACAGCCCCCTAACTATACCTATAATACAACATTCAGAACCTCAGGGAAGAACTGCGGTAAAATCTATAGATTTGAATAGTCTGGCACTGAATGATTTTCTTGTAAAGGGCCTCTTTCCAAGCGGTTAAGCTTGTTAAAAATACTTCTTAAAGCTACGCTTTGGTGTATGAAAGAAAATCGAAAAGCTCTTCTTGGTTTTATAGGCTTAGTGATTATCGGTCTGATGTTGGTTTTTTTATCTCCCAATACAGCCGTTTTTCGCGGTGAGGTAAAAACTCACAAGCGAACGAAGCTGCTTCTAGATACATATGTAACCATCAAAGTCAGGGCTTCTAAAAATAAGGCAAAGATTGCAACTGATGCGGCGTTTAGCCGCATGGCTCAAATAGAAGATAGGCTCAATCGCTATGATGAGAAGAGCGAAATCTCTAAAATCAACAGGTCTGCGCCAAAACCGGTTGCACTAAGCGAAGACACTTTTAAGGCCGTAAAGCTGAGCCTTAAGTACGCAAAAGTCACTGATTCGAACTTTGATGTAACTATCGGCCCCCTGGTTTTGCTTTTTGATTACAATAAAAAAGTTGTGCCCAGTAAAGGGAAAATCAGAGAAGCCAAGAAGCTAGTTGATTGGCGCAATGTTGTTCTTAACGAAGAACGCAAGACAGTTGCCCTGAATAAAAAGGGGATGATTTTGGATTTAGGGGGAATGGCTAAAGGATTTGCAGCGGATGAAGCTTATAAAGTTCTAGTCAAAAAGGGCATAAAGGAAGGATTAATCGATACTGGCTCATCGACTTATACTTTTAATTTAAAGAAAGAATCGGGCTTGTTCAAAGTCGGGCTCAAACATCCGCGTAAAGACAAGATCTTAACCGTGTTTAAGGTACGTAACAAGCGGCTTTCCACTTCGGGCGATTATCAACGATATTTTGTCAAGAGTGGTAAGCGCTATCACCATATTATTAATCCTCGAACCGGATATCCCGCTAAAGGACTGATGAGCGTTACTATAATTTCTGACAAGTCGGCAGCTGAAACCGACATTCTTTCAACAGCAATCTTTTCAATGGGGCCTGATGAGGGTATTAAGCTTGCAAGGAAATTGAAAGGCGTAGAAGGTTTATTAATAGATAGCGACGGAGCTGTCAAATCTACATCTAAGATCTCCGGCTTACCTTCAAGAATTAGGCTAAAGCAATAATAGCTTTACGGCAACTGCGGCAGATTTTCTTACTCTTATAAGTTCTAATTCCTTTGTTTGACGAGCAAAAGTGGCACATTTCTTCTTTTTTACTCAAAACGATATTATTACCTTCGATATAGATTTCTAGAGGGTCTTTAATGTCAATGCCGAAATTTTTTCGGACTTCCATGGGAATTACAATGCGGCCAAGCTCGTCGATCTTTCTAATAATACCTGTCGATTTCAAATATTCTCCTTAGCTTGTTAGCCCATATGGCAATATATTGGTTAACAATCAAGTATTATAGGGGTAAACAAAATTCATGTCAAGATTTAAATACTATAGCAATAGTACATGAAAAGAGCAGCCATTTTCTAAACCAAAGTATTTTTGCCTGTTTAATAAAATGAAGTGAAATTTTCCATGTCAAGGTTCATGGTAGATAATTTTGTGTCTTTTTATAATAATAGATACCTATGGGCAAGTTTTATGTGACAACGCCGATATATTATGTAAATGATGTTCCTCACGTCGGCCACGCTTACTCTACTATTGCTGCTGACGTATTAAGTCGCTTTTACCGCTCTCTAGACTATGACGTCTTTTTTCTTACAGGAACTGATGAACACGGTCAGAAAGTAGCCAAGGCGGCTGAAGAGAGAGGCCTGGATGTCCAAAAGCATGTTGACGAGATGGTTGTGCCTTTCAAAGAACTTTGGAAGAGGCTGGAAATTGACAGTGGTTTTATACGAACAACAGAAAAGCGCCATGAAATAGTAGTGCAGGCCATTTTTGAAAAGCTTCGTGAAAAAGGAGACATTTATCCTGGCAAGTATGAGGGTTGGTACTGTATTTTTGAAGAGACCTTTTATCCCGAAAGCCAGATTGAAGAAGGCAAATGTCCCGAATGTTCTCGCGAGGTTAAATGGGTAAGCGAAGACAGCTATTTTTTTAAGACATCAAATTATATCCCAAGATTACACAAACATATTGAAGAAAACCCCGACTTTATTATGCCGAAAAGCCGGCGCAATGAAGTCCTAAGTTATATTGAGTCAGGCGTCCAAGACGTTAGTGTTTCCAGGACTGCGATTAAGTGGGGCGTAAAAGTTCCCGGCGACGAAAAACATGTAGTCTATGTTTGGTTTGATGCGCTGATAAATTATCTTAGCGGTATTGGGTATCATCCCGATAAGAAAAAGCAGGACCCTAACTTCAAGAAGTTCTGGCCGGCCGATGTCCATATAATCGGCAAGGATATTTTGAAATTTCATGCTGTCATCTGGCCGGCAATGTTGATGGCGCTAGGTGAAGATTTGCCGAAGATGATTTTTGCTCACGGGTTCTTGACCGTGGGCGGCGAGAAGATATCAAAATCAAGAGGAAAAGTCATCGACCCAAATGAGTTGATTGATAAGTATGGTGCTGACGCTTACCGTTACTTCTTTATGAGTCAATTTACTTTTGGTCTGGATGGAGAATATACCGAAGAAACAATGATCAAAAGGATAAATGCTGACCTGGCTAACGATTTGGGAAACCTTGTCCACCGCACTGCTAACATGATGAAAAAATATTATGAGGGCAATGTGCCGAATCCAAAATATTCACAGTCTGACAAAGAAGGTCTTACAAGAGACATTAAGATTCAAATAAACGGCATTCCCAATCATTTGAAAAGGTATTTGAAAGTGTTAGATTTCAGCAAATCATTAGCAGCGATATGGCACACTATAAGCTTATTGAATAAATACATTGAAGATATGGCACCATGGCAGCTACATAAAGAAGAAAGAAACGACGAACTGGCAAAAGTTATGTATACGCTTGCCGACGGCATTAGGGCTGTTGCTCAGTTTATTTATCCATTCATGCCTCAAACGGCCGAAAAAATATGGAAACAAATTGGCGCCACAGGTGATCTTAAGAGGTTTCCAGAGACCAAACCAGATATCAAGGATTTGAATGATTGGGTGGTATTAAAACCTGGCAGCAATTTTAAAATCGCCGAGCCTCTCTTCCCAAGAATTGAGGAATAAAAGATAGTGTCCAACATCCAACGTCCAACATCCAGCATCTGCTTTATTGATACTCATGCTCACTTGGACTCTTACTCTGAAATCGATAAAGTTATTGAGAAGGCCTCAAAAGCCGGTGTCAAAAAGATA
>JAUUWJ010000055.1 GCA_030589175.1 Actinomycetes bacterium | reverse complement strand
ACCATATCTATATTATCGACCGTATCAATGCCAGCTTCTATAAATTGATCGATTTTACTGTATTCGTTTTCGGTTTTGTCGATAAAAACCGTTTTTATCCTGTTTTTATTAAGCGCTTTTGCCAGCGCTTCTTCTTCAAGACTCGGTTTATTTCCCCCGGCAAACACAACCGCTGAGTTTATGGGAATAGAATCCTCTGCCAACTTCACACTTTCCTCTTCCTGTAACTTCCCAAGTACGGTTCCGGGAGTCGAGCTCAGTTCAACGGCAAGCGCATCTATTGTCTTATACTCGCTATTTTTAAATGTTTCGGTTTGTGCTTCATTGAGAGTAATTTTCTTCAAAGACCGCCTGTTTAAGGAAAGCTCTAAAACAGATGCTCCTGCGTTTTTCAAGGTTTCATTTGCTCCACTTTTTAATATATTTGACTTTGCATCGTCGAAAAATACCAGAGCTACAACATGGTCTTTTAGTTTATCCTTTGTCAGAAAAGGAAGAATGTTCGTTTCAAACTTCTTTTGAGAGGCCAGCTGCTTTTGTAGATTAGAATTTTTACTCCTTACACTATCGATATCTTTTTGAATACTCTCTACTAAGCGTTCTTGCTGTTTCTTGAGTAACCCCTGCTTTTCCAAAGAGAACCCCAACAATATTCCTAAAGCAAGAGCTAAAAAAACAGCTACTAAAGAAACAATATGGTATCTTATGTCAAACATAAAAGACTCCGTCTTAGTTATTAGTCGTTAGTTCTTGGTTGTTAGTAAAAACACAACCCCAAGCTTTTAAATTTTCAAAACCCTAATGTTAATTGAATTCTTGAAAAAATCAGGTTTAGTATATTTCTAACATTAGGTGATGTGAAAATTATCGCCAGCACTGCCACCATAGCAGCTGCAAGTAATATAATCAAGTAGCTGAACTTGGCTTTTGCTTGATATAACTTGCTAACTCCCTTTGCATCAACAAGCCTGTCACCGACTTTCAAACGCATTAGAAAAGTAGAGGCCATTCCTTCTCTTCCCTTATCCAGAAACTCGACAAGATTGGCGTGCGAGCCTACGAGAACTAGTAGTTCGGCTCCTTTCTCATAGGCCAACAACATCGCAATATCTTCACTTGTTCCGGCCGCTTTCAAGACATCCGCATTAAGATCAAGTTTTTTGATTCTTTCAATACCCGGTGCTTGTCCGTTTTTGTAAGCATGCACGATGAGTTGTCTTCCGGCCCTTAAAGCCTTGTCGGAAGCGCTATCCATATCTCCAATAATTATGTCGGGCTTTAATCCTTCCGCAAGTATTGCGTCCGCTCCGCCGTCAACACCGATTAATATAGGTCTAACATCTCTTATATAAGGCCTTAACATCTTTAGATCGTCTTTATAATCGTATCCGCGCACTACAATCAAACAATGGCGATCGGTCAAATCAAAGTCGAGGTCGGGCAGATTCTGAACAGAAGTTACAAATCCTTTTTCTTTCTGTACATAAGACAGCGTATTTACAGCAAACTTATCGATTTCTTTACTAACATTATTTTTTGCTTCCGCCAAAATGCTTTCAACTTTTTTTTGGCTTAGAATATCGCCATTAGCAATCTTTTCGCCGTCTTTGAAAACAGCATCCTCTTTTACCATTAGGCGATCGCCTTCTGATACTGAGTTAAATATTTTAGGACCTATATCATCTATGAGAAGAAGGCCTGCTTTGATAAGTAAAAGAGGGCCTGTGTTAGGATAGCGCCCGCTTGAAAAGCGAGCTTTATTTAATACAACTTTTACACCGGTAGCAAGTAGCGCTTCTGCCGTTACTCTGTCGACATCTTCATGATCAATTATGGCAATATCGTCTTGTCTTAAGCGCTTTACGAGGTTCTTAGTTCTTCGATCAAGTTTTGCCCGGCCATCAATCAGCACCGTTTACACCACACAAAATGCCTAATTTCTTTCGCAGGAAACCAAAATAATCATATGGTCTTAGCTTTACCAGTAAAACTTTTTCTTCCGAGCCTTTTATTTGAATATCGACCGGTTCCCCGTGATGAATATCAATTCCATCACCTGTTATTATGAAATTTCCGTTTATGCTGGCTACTTTTAAATCCAACACGTCTTCTGAATCTAAAACTATGCTTCTACTCATAAGGGAATGAGGGTTTATTGGCGTCAAAATATTTACTTTTGCCCTTGGGTTAACAAAAGGACCTCCGGCTGATAGCGAGTAAGCACTAGCCCCTGTCGGGTTGGCAATAGCCAGCCCATCAGCGGCATATTCATAGAAAAAAGTTCCATTTATATAAGTTTTCAAATGCATAATGCGAAAACCGTCGTGGCTTATGACAAAATCGTTTAATGCTAAATGTTTTTTGTCATTTAAGTTAAGCTCAAGTAAGCTTCTCTCCTCAATATGGTGTTTACCCTCCAGAACATTTTCTAGATCGTTATATAAATCCTTCTCGGCTACTTCTTGTAAAAATCCGAATTTCCCAAAATCAACTGCCAGAATTTTTATTCTTTTACCGTTCAGTAAGCGTACAGCTCTCAGGACCGTACCATCACCGCCCAGCGTTATTATTAAATCCGTATCGGTTAAAAGATCGGTTCTCTCGCAAGCGAGGTTGTCACACTTGAGCTCAGGAACATCTTCTTGGGCTAGCTTAACTTTTATATTTCGTTTTTCCAGCCATTTAATCAACTCGGAAGTCTTTTTAACAGCTTTTTCTTTATTTATATTAGTGATAAGAGCAATTGTCTTATAAATCATAAAGATACTTTAACATGCGATTAAGAATATAAAAAGACCGTTATTCGATATTATTTAACTATTCTTGCCTTTTTAATAATTAGAAGAAACGTTTTATTGACTCCAACAACGAACAACCACCCGCCTGCCTGAGCCAATTGTCTAAAGGCACTGGCGGGCAGGAGTTCGAACAACGTGTTTTACAGTACTGAATAAGCTTTTTCTACCGTATTACTTATTAGTTTTTGCTTTTCTCCCGCAGTTAAACCTCTCCCCTTTCGCTTCAAATAAGCTAGAAATTCGATATTTCCTTTTGGGCCCTTAATGGGCGAAAAAGTTAGTCCGTATAAAACCAAGCCATGTTTGGACAAATCGTTCGCTACGTTATTAATGACTTGTTCGTGAACAGAAGCACTTCTTATAACTCCCTTTTTCACTTGCCTTCGCTCAGCTTCAAACTGAGGCTTTATTAGTATAATCAATTCGGCGTCCTTCTTCATCATGGCTAAAACATTATCTATAACTTTAGTTACTGAAATGAAAGATAAATCAAGAACCGTCAAATCAACAGGCTCAATTTTCTTTACATCTAAATAACGAATATTTGTTCGTTCGTGAAGCTCAATCCGGCTATCTTGCCTCAACTTGTAATGGAACTGGCCATATCCCACATCTACAGCTATAATTTTTTTTGCACCTCTCTCAAGCAATACTTGAGCAAAACCGCCCGTTGCCGTACCTGCATCAAGCGCAATCTTGCCCTTTACGTCTACTTTGAATTCATCTAGAGCTTTTTCTAATTTGTAACCGCCTCGTGAAACAAAGTGCTTCTTTTCTTTAACTTCTACCTTTGCGCCTTCCGGAACAACTTCCGATGCCTTATTTACTACTTGACCGGAAATACTTACAAGGCCGGCCATAATCGACCTCTGCGCACTTGACCTGCTCTCAAAAAAACCTTTTTCTACTAAATACTTATCAATTCTTTGCATATGTTTAGTGAAGCTAAGAGTTAACGAGTGAGTTGATGCATAGTTAAATACTTAAGCTTTCTTACGTTAATTATTAATTAATTGCCACTTGGTTTGACTTTGTGATTTATTGCTAAAATAATCCACAATTGAGTTTGCGATACTTTTTGAATCAATCTTTGCATATTTAAAAATTGAGCCAATGTCGCCTGCGGGAAGAAAATCATCGGGCAAACTAAAATGCAGCGTCTTAATCATGATGCCCTGATCCGCTATTGATTCAAGCACGGCCGAAGCAAAACCTCCTTTGCCGGTGTTTTCCTCCATCGTGACCAGCAATTTATGAGTCAATGAAACATCTCTTATAGTCTTTTCATCAATCGGTTTAATGAAGCGGCCGTTTACTACAGTAGCATTATATCCGCCCTCTCTTAGAAATTTTGCTACTTTCTCGGCAATAGAGACCATACGTCCTACTGCGATAAGTGCGATATCCTCGCCCTGGCTTATAATTTCCGCTTGGCCGATTTCCAGCTTCTTTAGTTTTGAATCCATTTTGACACCTCGTACTGCGCCTCTGGGATAACGAATAGCCACCGGGCCCTTATTTAGAGTCGCGGTGTAAAGCATTTGCTGCAGTTCATTTTCATCTTTTGGCGCCATAATAGTTAGATTAGGAATAGCTCTTAGATATGACAAGTCAAAAGCTCCGTGATGCGTCGGCCCATCTTCACCTACTATCCCTGCCCTATCAACTGCAAAAATTACCTTTAAATCTTGCAAGCATATATCTTGAATTATTTGGTCATATGCCCTTTGCAGAAAAGTAGAATAAATAGCTACGACCGGAAGTAGCCCACGAGAAGCCAGGCCAGCTGCAAAAGTTACGGCGTGCTGCTCGGCTATTCCTACATCGAAGAAACGTTCGGGAAACTCACCTGCAAAACGGCTAAGCCCTGTGCCATCTACCATAGCAGCCGTAATAGCAACAATCTTAGGATTTTTTATTGCCAGTTTAACAATCGTGTCGCCGAACACATTTGTGTATGTCGGCTTGCTTTTCTTTTTCACTTTACCGGTATTAATTATGAAGGGAGATGTTCCGTGAAACTTATCGGCCATTTCCACTGCCGGCTTATAACCAAAGCCTTTCTTGGTATATGCATGAATAAGTATCGGCTCGTCGGCTTGTTTTCCCATGTTAATACTCTCTTTTACTTCCTGTATGTTATGTCCGTCAATTGGACCTATATATTTAAAACCCAATTCTTCAAAGATATTTCTGGGAATCAAAGCTGTTTTAAACTGATCCTTTATATATTCGGTAGCGTTATACATAAACTGACCGACAGCGGGAATATGCTTGATGCGTTCTTCAATTTCATCTTTTATACGATTATATTTAGGGTCAAGCCTAATGCGATTTAAATAGGATGACATTGCTCCTACATTTTTAGCAATTGACATATCGTTGTCGTTTAAAACCACTAATAAACGGCTTTTTAAATGACCGGCTTGATTTAGGGCTTCATAAGCCATTCCCCCCGTCAAAGAGCCATCCCCGATAACCGCTACTACAATCTCATCCCCATCTTGTATATCACGCGCTTTAACCATTCCCAAAGCAGCACTGATAGAATTGGAAGCATGTCCTGTATCAAAACAATCGTATCTGCTCTCTTCTTTTTTTGGAAAACCGCTTAGTCCGCCGTATTGCCGCAGAGTGGAAAAAATATCTTTTCGGCCGGTAAGTATTTTATGTATATAGCATTGATGGCCGACATCAAAGATTATCTTGTCCTGCGGACAGTTTAGGGCCAAGTGTAGACCTATTGTCAACTCTACAACACCCAAGTTAGGAGCCAAATGACCGCCGTTTTTAGCTACGGTTTGAATAACGACTTCTCTAATTTCTTGAGCAAGTTGTTTAAGCTCTTCATTGTTTAGTTTCTTTAAGTCCCGGGGGTAATTAACTTTATCTAGAACTTTTTTCACTAGCTGCTCCTTTGAACAACAAACCTGGCTAATCTTTCGAGATTCTCACTTATAATATCTTTAAGACTTTCAATCGCCGACTAAGCGCTTTGAGTTGC
>JAUUWJ010000163.1 GCA_030589175.1 Actinomycetes bacterium | reverse complement strand
CCCTCGAAGCCTGTTAAGGGCTTAACCGCTTAGCAGGCGGCTCTGTTCAACCACTCCAGCACCTCTCCAATTTTAGATGTTAGACATTAGACGTTGGATTTTGGATATAGCCTAACAATCTTGCCTAAAGTCTAACATCTAACATCTATGCTATCTCTTCAAGCATTATTCCAATGTCCAAAATCTAAAGTCCAACGTCTAGAATTGGCGGAGGGAGAGGGATTCGAACCCCCGGTCCCGTGAAGGACAACGGTTTTCAAGACCGCCGCATTAAACCAGACTCTGCCATCCCTCCGTAAAGAATTTTATCTAAAATCCTAAAGATAAACAAAGCCAGTTGCTTACGCTCCTATATACGAAGCAAGAGGAGGCAACTTTTAGAAAATATCTTAAGAAATCTAACTATTTGCCGATTGTAAATGTATGACAGAATATCTTCAAAAAATTAAAGAAAAATTTGCAGTCAAAGAATCTCAAGATTTAAAAGAGGCCGAAGTATTTAACGAGCGAAAAAAACGAATCTTGCTCGTCATAAAGGCCCGCTGGGCAATTGTTGCCTTTTATTTCTTATATGGCGTGCTATCAACTCTTTGGCTTGTTTCAAAATTTCCAAACAGTATTTATTTTCGAGGATTTTTGCTCTACGGAATCAGTGTTCTTGTTTTCGCTTTTTACAACGGTCTCTTGCATTACAGCTATGAACGATTGAGCCGTTTCAAAGGACTTGCTCAAGTGCAGATGGGAATAGACGTACTTTTTACAACGATAATAATTCACTACACCGGCGGATTATATAGTTGGTTTTGGGCAATTTATCTTCTCATTATTCTACAATCGGCCTTTCTGTTTGATCGAAAGATAGAAACTATGGAAATAGCATCACTCTCGGGATTTGCTTTTGGATTACTGCTCATACTCGAAAACAACAATATAGTACACAAATATTCATTATCAAAACTACTAGAACAAACAAACCGGTCAGAAATATATATCAATTTAAAAATTGTGTGGGTTGCGGCTACTTGTATAGTTATAGCCTTTATAGCCAGCTATTTTCTGGGAGTCATAAGAGAACATGAGCGCTACCTGGCCTATAAATCAATCACCGACGGTCTTACCGAGCTTAATAACCATAGCTATTTTCATCATAGGCTTAAAAGCGAAGTTGAAAGAGCTAAACGTTACAAAAGATCTTTTTCACTCATTCTTATGGACATAGATGATTTCAAAAAATATAATGACAGTTTCGGACATCAGGCCGGAGACAAATTATTACACGAAGTTGCTAATGTCTTTAAACACATTGTTCGTAAAGAAGTAGACACGATATATCGTTATGGCGGAGATGAATTTGCAATAATAGCACCGGAAACCGAGGCCGAAAAATTAGGCTCCGAAAACGGTGGTGCAATTGTTATGTCTGAACGCATAAGAGAAACGATTAAAGAGAAGCTACCTGTCACAATTACCATCGGCGTTTCCAGTTTTCCGCTTCATGCAAATGATACTTCCAAAATTTTCAGAGTAGCTGACGCCGCTTTGTTCAAAGGAAAGCGCAAAGGCAAAAACTGCGTGATTAAGGCATCGAAAAAAATGCTTGAATCAGAAGAGGAAAAACCTACACAGGGTTACAGATTTACCGGATAAATTTTGCTTTGCTTAATGTTAAGCCTTCTTGCTTGAAGCACACTCGCACAAAATAAGTAAACCAACTCTATTTAGTATTCGTTAAGCAAGCCCTGATTAAAAAAAATACTTAAAAGGGTTAACTTGGCCTCTTAACCTTCCGATAGATAAAGAAAGGGTTATAAAGGAGATTGTATGAAAAAAATTTTAATTGTAGATGATGAAGCATCGGTTTGCGCTTTTGTTAAGTTCAAACTGGAAAAACAAGGTTACAGGGTTTTTATCGCTTATAACGGAGAAGAAGCCTTGGAGATTGCTGAGAAAGAAAATCCTGACTTAGTGATCTTAGACATCATAATGCCTGAGATGGACGGCTACGAAGTGCTGGAAAGAATTAGAAACGACTTAAATAATAAAGTACCCATTATGTTTTTGACCTCTAAAAAATCCAACGATGATATTTACCAAGGATGGCAAGCCGGCGCTGCCTGCTATATTACAAAGCCTTTTACTGATCTTACACTAATGCAAACGGTAAGGCTTTGTTTAGAAAAAGCCAGCTAAGTAATATATATATATATATCGTTTGGGACATGACCAAATAAAACTCAGAAATAATAATAATGGCTAGCGACAAAGAAATACTTGCAAAACTTACAAAGCAATTCATTTCTGAAACAAAAATACGCCTAGAAAACGTAAAAAATCGCTTAACTTGCTTAGAAAAAAAACCTTGTGATGCAAAAGCAATTGAAGAATTGCATAGAGAAGCACATACGATAAAAGGCTCTTCAAGAATATTTGGTTTTCCGGAGATTGGTGAAATTGCCTATCAAAATGAGTGCATACTTGCAAAAATAAAAAACGGTAGAATAAAGGCTACAAAGCAAATAGTTGATCTTTTATTAAGCTCTTTTAATGTGATTGGTTTACTTTTAGAGAATAATACTGCTACTGCTGACAAAATCGATCTCAATAGCCTGCATAAAAAACTAGAAAGAAATATTATCTAATAGCAAATTCAAATATCTACTTGCTTCATTGAAATAATCGTCTCTTGCAAGCATCTCATCAGCCTTGTGAACATACTTTCCTTCAGAAACTTCATTTGAACAATTTTGCACTAATTTTTTAATGCCTCCAATTGTAGACTCAAGATGAAATTGTAAGCCTATTACTCGTTTGTTATATTCAAAAGCTTGGTTTTTACAGCCCTCGCTTTCGGCCATCCTGATAGCGCCTTGAGGCAAGTCGAACGTATCTCCATGCCAGTGGAAAGCATTGATAGTGTTAGGCAAAGAACTAAAATTAGGAGATTTCATTGCTTCTTGAGTAAGGTTGACTTGAAACCAGCCGATTTCTTTATATTCGTTTTTATATATT
>JAUUWJ010000101.1 GCA_030589175.1 Actinomycetes bacterium | reverse complement strand
AGTCTTTGGGCCGTGACTTCTCCTATTATCCTTACAGCCAAGCCCGGGCCTGGAAACGGCTGTCTGTATACAATTTCATCAGGCATACCCAGTTCAAGCGCCAGTTTTCTTACTTCATCTTTGAACAACAATCTCAGTGGCTCAACGAGGTCTAAATCCATATTCTCCGGTAATCCCCCGACATTATGATGAGTTTTTATTACTTCTGATTCATTACTGCCTCCGCTCTCTATTACATCAGGATAAAGTGTGCCTTGTACCAAGTATTTAACATCTTTTATTTTGATAGCTTCTTCTTCAAATATGCTAATAAATTCGTTTCCAATAATTTTGCGTTTTTGCTCAGGGTCAACTATACCTTTTAGCTTTGCTAAGAATCTGTCCTGGCAATTAACAACTTTCAAATTTAGATGAAAATGCTTAGAAAATAAATCTGTTACTTTCTTAGCTTCATCTTTTCTTAAAAGCCCGTGATCAACAAAGATACATCTAAGATTACTTCCAATCACTTTATTCACAAGCAAAGCTGCTGTGGCTGAATCAATTCCCCCGCTTAAAGCACATATGACTTTTTCCTTTCCGATCTGTCTTTTAATATTAGTCACGGCTTCTTCTACAAATGAATGCATACTCCAATTTGGCTTTACTTTGCAGGTTTTTGAAAGGAAATTTTTCAATATTTCTTTTCCGTATTCCGTATGGACTACTTCAGGAGGGAACTGGACACCCACTAGCCCTCTTTTATCATCTTCCATTGCCGCTACTTTGCTAATTTTAGTACTTGCTGTTGCCTTAAATCCCTCAGGTAGCTCATCAACAGAATCTTGATGGCTCATCCATACCATTTGCGCTTTAGGCAGTTCGCTGAATAGCTCGGATTCCCCATCTACGCTTAATTCTGCTTTCCCGTATTCACTTATTCCGGTGTGTTTTACACTTCCTTTGAGCTCTTTAGCCATAGCCTGCATGCCATAGCAAATGCCCAGTATCGGTATCCCTAATTCAAAAAGAGGAGTTTGTATCTTTAAGGCATTGTTCGCATAGACGCTAGCCGGGCCACCGGATAAGATTATCCCTTTTGGACCATACTTCTTAATCTCTTCCAGGCTTAAATCATATGGTGCAATTTCCGAATAAACACCTAATTCACGAACTCTTCTGGCAATTAAACGAGCATATTGCGCCCCAAAATCAAGGACTAATATTTTGTCATATGCTTTCATAATTTATGTCTTATTTGTTATATAAACTTAAAACTTATAAATTTAAAAACAGATCAGTTTAGTGAAATACAGAGCAATTACCTTGCATCTTTTAACTAGTTTAGAATAAATGGATTTCCAGAACAATTGTTTTAGGATAAAAGAGTAAATAAAATTATATTAGCCAGTATATATCGCTTTACAACAAACTTCACTATTACTTAATTGACTTGTGAATTTTCGCTTGGCTTTACCTTTTTTAACCATTGAAGAAAAAGTCGCTTTTTTCAATTCTCTCAATAGAGCTTTTTGGGCATCTGTCCAATAATCGCTAACCGGGCAAACCAGGTGACATTTGCACAAATCGCTAGAGATAAGACACTCGTTTAAAAATAATTTACCTTCAATATCTTCAATAACATTGAGCAAGTTAATGCTTGACGGCCTTTTCGCTAAAATAAACCCGCCCTTTGCTCCTCTAATTGCTCTGACATATCCATTGCGACTAAGACTCAACATAACTTGAGCCAAAAACTGCCTGGGAATACTCATATTTTTTGATATCTCTTTGGCCATAATCTTAGTTTTTGGCTTCTTGCTCGACATATAAAGAACTGCTCTTATTGCATATTCGGCCTTACGTGTTAATCTCAATTACCAGCTCCAGACTTTTACCCGGTTATTTCCTTTATCAGCTATATATATTTTACCTTTGCTTGAATCAATTGCTATGCTGTTCGGTAGATATAACTTTGAGCTGGTGCTACCTTCGCTGCCATAATTAAACAGAAAACTGCCTTCCTTATTAAAAACCTTAATAGTATGAGCAAAAGTATCAACAACATGTAGTCTTCCTATTTTGTCAACAGCAATACCCCTTGGCAAACTAAAATTTGTAAGCCTATCGCCTGTAAAGTTTCCTTTTTGGTCAAAACGTAAGACACTACGGCCATTCGAATCCGATACATACACATAATCGCCGTCATTAGCAATTCCGTTTGAATAATTCAGCTTAACATCTTTATCCTGAGAAAAATCACTGACACTTAGATCCGAATCCATAATTTTGATTTTTTGTGAATCACCGTCAAATATTACCAAACGCGTGTTTATCGCAGCCAAAGCCAGTGGTTTAACAGCCTTTTTTAGCTTAAGCTTCTGAGCCTTAGATGAGCCGATTAATGCAGAGCTTTTATACAAAACTTTATGTTCAATGTCTCCAATGTATAAAATCCCGTTTTTGTTAAAGGCCAGACTGGCAGGATAAGCACCTTTTTCTAGTTCAATTGTTTTGTAAAGTTGTTGATTAGTTTTATAAAGTTTTATGTTTCCGCCTGCACTGCTTGTTACAGCTATCTTGTCTTTGTAAACTGCGACATCCATAGGATATTTTAATTCACTCTTACCAATAACTGCTTCAAAATGCGGTTCTCCCCCGATTAAAAGGCTTTTTTGAGTAAATACTTGGAGAGCATAGATTGCAACAGCCAATAACAATGCAATTACTGCCAAGCTCAGCCATTCATATTTCTTTAGATTTAGTACCTCAGTCAACAAAACTCCTGCTCTTTATTTTAGTTTGCAACTTTAAATCTATATATTGCTTTGTTAGAATAGAGAACCTTTTTAGTGTGCTTTTTCCCGGGCTTAGCTCGTTAAGCTTATCAAAGCCTTCAATAATTATACTCTTTAAAAGGCTTATTGTTAAAGAGTCAATTTCAAAAGCGCTGTCTTGAGGTGGGTTTTCCTCTAGCCTTCCTTCCTCAAGATTAAACCATCTGCCTTTTGTGTCTAAATGTGGTTGAAAACCCAAAGCTTTAAGTATTTGCCATTCAAAATATAGCAACACTAACTCATCTTTTCTTATTTGTGAGTCAAGATAATTAAGCATAGCCTTTAGCAACCCAAAGATTGCTTCTTCTTTTTGACCTGCAAAAGTAACCTTTCCTACAAGTTCTGTAGCAGCAAAAGCTATCACGTACTTAGAATAATCCTCTCTAATGTTTTTGTGAGGTTTTATAAGACTAGCTTGAGTAATTGTATGCAAATTCTTGCCTTTATAAAGCACCAGATTCACATAACAAAATGGCTCCAGACGTCCGCCTAACCGGCTTTTAACCCTTCTCGAACCCTTAGCAATTGCTTGAATTTGACCATCCGGTGAAAGCATTGTAAGTATCTTGTCCGCTTCTCCATATTTTATGGTTCTCAGAATTATTGCATCGGTTTTATAAATAGACATTGTAAAACCAGATGTTAGATATTGGATATTTGATCTCGGACAAAAACAAAACATTCATTTTTTAATAGTGCCAATATAAAATGATTTGGTCAATCATATAGTGAATGTCTTAAAAGAGGATCTACTTCTTTTTTCTTTTAGATTCTTTTTTAGTTTTTCTTTTATCTATCGCTGGTTTTTTCTTTGTCACAGCAAGATATTCTTTAACTATGTCTATGCCGTTGCTGGTACCAATCCTACTTGCGCCTATTTCAATATATCCATTAGCCTCAGCAAGCGTATTTATGCCACCAGCGGCTTTTATTCCAATCGTGCTTGGCAATAACCTTCTCAACAACCGCACATCTTTTTCTTTTGCACCACCGCCTTTTAGAAACCCGGTTGAAGTTTTAACAAAGTCTACTCCCGCCTTTTCCGCAACTTTACAAGCGACGCGCTTTTCGTCTTCGGTTAAACAACACGCTTCAATGATGACTTTGGTAATAATTGTCGTATTTGGTCTCTTTAATTCACCACGCTTAGCTGCTACGACAACTGCTTTTATATCCCTAAACAAATCATCATATTGGCGAGCTTTTAAATATCCAATATTCATGACAAAATCAATCTCTGTTGCTCCGTTGACAATATTATTAATAGTCTCAAAACATTTTTCCGTCGTAGTGTTAGCCCCTAACGGAAATCCAACAACCGTTCCCACTCTCACTGTTGAATTCTTAAGTAA
>JAUUWJ010000229.1 GCA_030589175.1 Actinomycetes bacterium | reverse complement strand
AAGAAAGAAAAGATGTTTCTTTGAAAGTTATTACTGATCATGTAAGAGCAATTGCCTTTCTTATCGCCGATGGAGTAATTCCGTCAAATGAAGGGCGCGGATATGTGTTGCGCAGATTAATGCGCCGCTCTATAAGACATACTTGGCTTTTAGGCGAAGAAAAGCCGTTGTTGGAAAAGTTCCTTAAGCAGGTGATCAAATTGATGTCTAAACCTTATCCTGAGCTTGAGACTGATAAAGATTACATTTTAAGAATTGCAAAAACGGAAGAAGAAAGGTTTAGTCAAACGCTAAAGCAAGGTGTAGAGATTATCAATGACCAGGTTAAACAGCTCAAAAAGTCAAAACAAAAAATAATTAGCGGTGATATAGCTTTTAAGCTTCATGATACATACGGTTTTCCGGTTGAGCTTACTGCTGAGATTGCTGCTGAGAACAAGTTGTCTATTGATGTGACTAAATTTGAAAAGTTGATGAATGAGCAAAAAGCCAGAGCACGAGCCGCTTGGAAAGAAGAGGAAAAAGAGTTTGCTCCTATTTATAACAAAGTTTTGGAGAAGACAAATGCTAGCGAGTTTGTCGGGTATAAAGAATTTAGAGCGGATGCAAAGATTGTGGGGCTAATTGTTGATCAGCAGATAACAAAGGAAGCAAAAGCTAAACAAAAAGTTGAAATAATCCTGGATAAAACTCCGTTTTATGCAGAGAAAGGCGGCCAAGCTACGGATACTGGCAAGATTTTTAATTCAAAAGGAATAGCCGAAGTCAGTGAGGCTAGAGAAGGTTTGGGTGAACTTGTTATTCACAAGGCTGTCATTAAGAAAGGTTCGCTAAAAGTTGGCCAAAAAGTTAGCGCACAGATTGACGAGAAAAGAAGAAGGGCGCTCATGCGGGCCCATACAGCTACCCACATTTTGCACTGGGCTCTTCGCTCTCTTCTTGGAACTCATGTAAAACAAGCAGGTTCTCTTGTTGAGTCAGATCGGCTGCGCTTCGATTTTACCCATTTTGAAGCTTTGACCAAAGAACAAATCACAAGCATTGAAGATATGGTAAATGAAAAAATATTAGCCTCTTACCCGGTAAGGGCCTATACGACTACCTTGGAGTACGCAAGAGAAATACAAGCTATGGCCTTTTTTGGCGAGAAATACAGCGATTTTGTAAGAGTAGTGGAGTCCGGTGACTTTAGCAAAGAACTTTGCGGCGGTACTCACGTAAGTAACACTTCTTTTGTAAATCTTTTTTGGATAAAGAGGGAGGGCAGTGTCGGTTCAAGTGTAAGACGAATCGAAGCGGTCACGGGGGCATTGCTGTTTGACCGTTTAAGAGATGACGAGAAATCATTTGATGGTATCAGCAAAACTTTAGGCGTACCCAGGAGTGATGTGCTATTAAAAATAGCCAAAAACACTGAGGAATACGATGACGTTAAGAAAATATTGGCAAAGAAAACTAAAGATTCGGTGAAAGAAGAAATTGAGAAACTAGCGTCTGAAGCAAAATCATTGAACGGTTTGAGTGTCGTAACCCGTATGATTGAAGGTGCCCAAGTTTCTGTATTAAGAGATTATTCTGATCTCCTGCGGCAAAAACTGGGAAACTCTGTAGTGATGCTGGGCAGTGATGCCGGAGGCGGAGCATTGCTCTTGGCATCGGCCTCCAAAGAAGCGGAAAGTAAAGGTTTTAACGCAAACAAATGGCTGAAAAAAGTGCAGCCGTTGATCAATGGAAGTGGTGGCGGCAACGCTCACCTAGCTCAAGCCGGTGGCAAAAACCCAGAGAAAATCAACAAGGCTTTGGAAAAAGCTCTCGATTACGCGTCAAAATGGGCTAAGAAGGCTAGTGAAAAGTGAAAAGTGAAAGAAAGGCACCAATAACCAATAACTAATAACCAATTATGCGTAAACTTGCTCTTGATGTGGGTTCCAAACAAATCGGAGTCGCAGTTTCAGATCCTTCAAACACACTTGCCCAACCACTTAAAACAATTTTGCGTTCAAGCATTGAGAAAGAAGTAAAAGAAATTAAGGCTTTGATAGAAATGTACGAAAT
>JAUUWJ010000259.1 GCA_030589175.1 Actinomycetes bacterium | reverse complement strand
TAAAGAACAAAAAAAGTTTTTAGAGAAGCGCACAAAAACCGAGGCTAATCCCGAAAAGCTTGAGCACGCCATAAGATATAAGCTTAATAAAGGAAAGCGTTATCCTGCTAAAGTAAGTGTTCCTATCGTAGTCGGTCAAAGCACTTTGGGCTACGTCTCAACGTTAGAAGAAAAAAGCGCCCTGAATAATCTTGACCTTATTGCTCTAGAGCATACCGCAACCGTTACCGCTGTTGAGATGGGCAAAGAACGCATAAAATTTGAGACCGAGACGCGCCTTAAAGGTGACTTCATCGACGACTTAATAACCAAGCAATTTCAATCAACTGAAGCTCTGCTCAAAAGAGCAAGTCTTCTAGGCTGTGATTTAAAAAAAGGCGCTGTTGTCCTGGTTGTCGATATAGACGATTTCGATAAAGTCATTGAACAGAATAAATACAATGAAGAAGACAGGCAAAGAATTCGCCGGGAGTTTTTCAATACTGTTAAGTGGGTTGTAGATTTGGAACATAAATCCAGTCTTGTTAACTTAAAAAGCGATAGCACCATTGTCTTTTTAACGCCAAGAGAGAACAATAGTGAAGAGCTTGAGGCCGATGCCATGAAAGTCGCCCAAAGTCTGCAAAGAGGCCTTAAAAGCCGGTTTAAAGACTTAAGCTTCTCTACCGGCTTAAGTAGTTATCAAAACAGTGCAGATAAAGTAGAACAAGCGTTTAACGAAGCAAGAGTTGTTTTGGATATTAATAAAAGATTGGGCAAAAAAGGTGCAACATCGAGCTTTAAAGAAATCGGTACTTATAAATTACTAGCCACAATGCTGGACAGTAACTTCAAAGAACTGAACGACTTCTATCAAGATACACTGGCCTCGCTAATCGATTACGATAAAGAGCATGATAGCGAGCTTGTCAAAACTCTGGATGAATTTTTTAAGAATAATGAAAATATTAATGATGCTGCCAAAGCTCTATTCGCTCATCGTCACACAGTCCGCTACAGGCTGGAGAGAATTAAAAAGCTTACGGGCTTAGATATTAATGTAAGCGATGATAAGGAAAGATTAGCCCTCGGGCTAAAGTTAAGTCATTTACTTAAGTAAATAATAATCAAATAGTTTCTATTCCTTACAATCACTATTCAATGTAGTTTGGTCTAAATTGCTAAAATGAGCAGCTTACCCTAAGCATTTAACTAATTGCGCAAGAAATAATTTACCCTACTTTAAGTAGTAAGATAAGGGTTGACATCTTATTTTGTAAATACTATACTAACACTAACATGTATATTATAACCGCTTAGTCTGTTTTTTTACTTCTGAAAGAAAGGGGGTGAGAACATTGACAATCAGCACTCACTTTCGAAAGCGTCTCAAATTACCCTTACCTATTAATTTTCTAGATAATTCATTTTCTGTTATTAAGACGTTTCGTAGAATTGCCTAAAAAGTTTTTAACTCTCCTATGGAAGGAGGTGAGAAAAATGTTAATCCGTAGCACTCACCATCCCCAACGCCTCAAATTACCCTTGCCTGTTAATTTTTTAGCTAATTTCACAGTCGTTATCATATCTAATCAAACTATTACTTATTGTTTTAACTCCATTAGTAGGAGGTGAGAAAAATGTTTATCCGTAGTACGTTTCTATATAAACGCTTAAATCCCACTGCGTTT
>JAUUWJ010000110.1 GCA_030589175.1 Actinomycetes bacterium | reverse complement strand
TGACCAATGACCAATGACCAATGACCAACTTAGCCTTCTTCTTTTTGTTTTGCTTGCGCTGTTATTCTTTGGCTAACATCAGGAGGCACTTCTTCGTAGCGAGTGAAAGACATTGTAAAATCACCTTCGCCGTGAGTTATTGATTGTAGCTCTACTGCATATTTTGATATCTCTCCCAAAGGTACTTGGGCTCTAACCGTTTGATATTTTCCGGTCCCATCAGTTCCCTGGACTCTGCCTCGTTTACTGCTTAAATTCCCTATCACATCACCAATGTATTTTTCGGGCACGTGAACCTCAACGTTCATTATCGGTTCTAAAAGAGAAGGGCTTGCTTCCTCGAAAGCTTTTTTAAAGGCCATAGAAGCAGCTATTTTGAAAGCCATTTCAGAAGAGTCGACTGGATGAAAAGATCCGTCATAAAGCGCGACTTTTACGTCAACAATCGGATATCCGGCTATTACTCCCTTATCCATAGTTTCAGAAATACCTTTCTTAACTGCCGGAATATAGCTAGAGGGGACAGATCCTCCTTTTATTTCATTTAAAAATTCATAAGTTTTGCCGCGCTCCAGCGTTTCCAGGCGCAGCCAAACATCACCGTATTGGCCGCGCCCTCCGGTCTGTTTTTTATATTTGCCTTGGGCAGAGGAGGATCCCTTAATTGTTTCCCGGTAAGGAATTTTGGGCGCACTGAGATTTGCTTCTACTCCAAATCTTTGTTTTAGTTTATCGATAACGATTTCTAAGTGCATATCTCCCATACCCGAGATTACTGTTTCTTTTGTCTGGACATCTCTTCTAAATTTGAGCGTCTGGTCTTCAACGGCAATTTTATGGAGAGATGCTGAAATCTTTTCTTCATCACCTTTGCTCTTCGGTGCGATGGCAAAAGAAAGCACGGATTCCGGCAGTTTTATGATATCGATTGATACGGGATTGCTCTCAGCTGTGATAGTATCTCCCGTGTTAACGTCTTCAAGTTTTGGAGCGGCACCTATATCGCCAGTTACGATTTCTTTGACCTCGTTTTGTTCTTTGCCTTTAATCTCAAATATATGAGCTATTTTTTGCTTGCTGTGCTTACCTTTGGCACTGGCATTAATCACCGATTGGTCTTTAGACAGGCTGCCGGTGAAAACTTTAAAATAACTTAATTTTCCGACGTAAGGATCGGCCACTATTTTAAAAACTAAGGCGGAAAAAGGAGCTTCCGGTGATACTTTGATTTTGACTTCTTTATCATCGGCATCTCTGCCTTCTACTTCCTCTCGTTCAAGCGGAGACGGAGTAAGCTCGGCTACGTAATCCAAATAAGTGGCAATGCCAATATTTTTTGAAGCTGAGCCGCAGAAAACTAAACTTAAGTTTGAGGTCCTTAATCCGGCCTTGAGTCCTTTGATAATTTCCGCTTCTTCCAGGCTCCCGCTATCAAAATATTTTTCTAAAAGAGCGTCATCGTTTTCAGCGGCTGCTTCTATTAGTTTCTCTCTATTTTCTCCTACTTCGTTTTTTAGGTCTTCGGGTATGTCAATTTCTTTCGCTTCTTTTTCACTATATTCGTATGCTTTTAAGGAGATTAAGTCGACTATACCAGCAAAAGTTGATTCGATTCCGATAGGCAAAAAAGCGGCAACCGTAGTTGTTGAATCTAACTCTTGAATATCGGATAAAACTTCCGCAAATTTTGCATGCTCTTTATCCAACCTGTTAATGAAAAATAGACGGGAAAGTTTTTTTTCTTGAGCCAGATTGTTGACCCTATTAGTCTGGACTTGGACGCCATGGAGAGCATCAACGACAATAACACCGGTTTCGGCTACCGACATCGCAGTTTCTACTTCGCCGAAAAAATCGGCAAAACCGGGAGTATCTAAAATGTTTATCTTTTTACCTTTCCAGCTTAGGGGTGCGATAGAAGTGTTGATAGAAAACTTTCGTTTGATTTCGTTCGGGTCATAGTCGCTAACTGTATTTCCTTCGTCAACTTTTCCTTGTCTTGAAATGTTGCCTGAAACAAATAGTGAAGATTCGATCAAAGTTGTCTTACCGCTGCTACTGTGGCCGGCAAGAACTATGTTTCTTATATCAGCAGTAGTAACCAGTTTTATCCCTCCTTACGAGCTTATACTGTACCCGTTTTAAATGTTTTTAATTGGGAAAAAATCAAGCACGTACTATGCACAAAAGAGTACGAAAAATAAGTATAAACTTAAATGTATCTATTGAAAACCTTAACAATTCAAACTAAATTTAATATAGGGTTGAACAAGCGCTTGTTTTAGGGGAGGACGAAACGATCAAAAAGATCTTAGGTCGAAAAGCTACTTTTATTATTATTTTCATATCGATTTTGGGTTTGAGTTTGTGGGCTTACACAATAAGCTATGCGACTATTGATATTACACCGAACGAGCAACAAATTATTGCCTCCGATAAACCTACGATTTCAGTTGACTGGCCGTATGCTCTAGGAGCTAGCTTAAAGAAAGCTCGTGTTATTTTAGACGGCCGAGATATAAGTAAGGAAATAAAGATTAATAATCGCGGTTTTATTTACAAGACGCCGAAAAAGCTTTCAGAAGGAATTCACGTAATCAATGCTCAACTGGAATATGATTTAATATTTAGAAAGAAAGTTTCTTTAAAATGGTTTTTTAGTACTGATACTGTTGCTCCGAAAATCGTTCTTAACGAGCGGCGAAATGTCTTGGCGAGTCGTACCCCTACTTTAAACCTCAAAGGATATACGGAACCTCTAAGCGAGCTAACAATGGAATTTAATAGTAATCCGCCAATTGTTATTGATTCTAATAAAAGAGGAGTGTTTGCAAGTAGTATCAAGGGATTAAAAAAAAAGAACGACCTCTTGCTAACTTCTAAAGATAGAGCCGGCAATGTAACTAAGCGAAAACTAACGGTTATTATCGACACAAATCCTCCGATTGTAAAGAAAGTGAACCCGGGCAACGGGAAACTACTTTTTAGCGCCGATAAGGAAAAACTTAAAGCAGTCTTGCTAGATAAGGAATCCGGTATCAGTAAAGCTACTTTACTTATTGACGGCAATGCGGTGAAAACGAGATATAACAAAGAAAAAGATGTTTTGTTTTACGAAGAGGGATTTAAGAAAGACGGAGTTCATTCGGCGAGCCTTGAAGTGATAGATGTTGCCGGAAACAAAGTCAACAAAGATTGGAAATTTAAGGTAGACACTGGAAAAATCATTATTGATCAATCTGATTTTAAATTGTACCACTACAAAGGAGTGAAACTAACCCATACTTTATCTGTTGCTGTGGGAATGCCAGCCTATGCTACTCCTAACGGCAATTGGAAGATTGTAAGAAAGAAACCAATGCCCGCTTGGTATAATCCGATGAAAGGTTGGTCGAGCGGTATGCCGCGTGTGATACCTCCAGGGCCGAGAAATCCGCTAGGATTAAGAGCACTTTATCTGGATGCATCAGGTATACGAATTCACGGAACAAGTGCTTATTATTCAATAGGACGAAGGGCGTCGCACGGATGCATAAGGGTTAGAAATCCTGAAATTGTTGCTTTTTACCCTAGAGTTGAAGTGGGTACACCGGTAATAATTAGACCGTGAATAAATCCGTATTTCGTGGTTCGTAATTCGTAGTTCGTGGTTCGGAGTTTATGATCCGGTCTAAATTAGTGATTCGAGTCTAAAGCAAGTACTGTAATTTAACTTCTTCAAAAAATGAAAAGTAAAAGTATATATATAAATGCCTACGGTCCGGCAAATCTTTTTGACTTGTCTTCAGATATCTCGATTTTTGTTAAAGACTCCGAAATAGTAAACGGCCTTGTTTTTGTTTTTTCAATAGGAAGCACCGGAGCCTTAGTTAGTGTTCAAGATAAGGCACTTTTTTCCGACTGGGTTATGACT
>JAUUWJ010000164.1 GCA_030589175.1 Actinomycetes bacterium | reverse complement strand
ATAAAGACTTACTTCGTTAAAATTTGCCGGGCCTAAATATATCCCGTCTTTTAAGTGTCCGTAAAACTTAGGGAAAAATAGTAAACCGATGTTTCCGAAGCTCAGAGAAAAGTCTAAATAGTTTGTCGAGCCGCGCTGGGCATATTGAAAACTATTTTGCATCATCTCAAAACCGGGCAAGATTAAAACCGCTCCCAAGCCAAGGCCTAGTGTCAGAGAAGCTGAAAGATAAAGTGCTTTATTAAGCCTCTCTTCTTTTTGCGAAAATAATTTATAGGCCGAATAAAAAACAAAGATAAAAAGAACCTGAACTAAAGTTCCCGGATGGCCAGCTAAAATCGCTCCCCCTATTGCAGCCGCCACAAAAGCAGCTCTTCGAACAGTGGTCTTCTCAAATAAGTGTTCTGCGCTAAACAATATAAGCGGGAGCCAAACAGCAACACGTGTCTGCGGCCAGTTAAGCCATACGATAAAGAAAGCGCTAAAAGTATAAGCAAGGGAACCAAAAACCGATGCTTCTTTGCTCAGTTTTATTTTGCGCAAAAAAAGATAGGTGAAGCTTAAAGATAAGAATAATCTTAAGAAAATATTTATATTTAGAGCAAGCGGACTATTTATAAAATAAAAGATTAAGTTTTGCAAAGAGAGAGCACCCGATTGCCAGTTAGCTAAAAACGGAGCGCCTCCCATCACAAGTGGATTCCAAAGTGGAAAGAAACCGTCTCTAATAGCACTTGATAAGAAAGTATACCAAGGATAAAAAGCGGTCACAGGATCGCCAAGGAGCGGATTATTTATTGGTAAAATGTCTTTTAAAACTTTGGCATTATTTAATGACCAAGGTGGCAGTTGATAAAGTAAATCTCCGGGGAAAAAGACCTTGCCAAAAAAAATCGGATACAGAAATAATGAAGTAAGACCTAAGAAAAGAGCGTAAATCCAAAACGACTTAAAACGTTTCGTTTTCTCATTTGATACATCACGAATTATGGTTTTCACCTAACCTCTAGCCCTAATAACGTTCATATTGAAAATCTTAAATCTTAATATCAAAATTCTAAAAATATTCATATTAAAAACCCTAAATCCTAATATCCCCGCCTGCCTATCCGCTAACTGCCATTAGGCCCCGCCTGCCCAGCTGATTACTCATCGGGCTAGCGGGCAGATAGCGGGTAGGGAAATTTTAAACAAATTCTAAATCCTAATTTTCAAATATTCAAAATTAGATGTTCTAGATTTTGGTCATTTGACGTTAGATATTGTTTAGAATTTAGTGCTTAGATCTTATCTTTCTTAACAACCCAACAACCTAACCCACTGTCCAGCGTCTAGAATCTAGGGTCCGCCCTTTGCTCGCACGTAACTAACGCTTCTTCTTATTACTTCTCTAAAACCGTGCTCCCGATAAGTTTTTCGTATTTTCCCCAGATATGAGTTGTTAGGATTCGCATTCGTCAAACCTTGGCGGGCGGGTATTAACAAATCTTTTTTAAAATCCCCGACATTGTCAGCCGCCTTATGAGACATGCGACAAAACTCAAGCAAAGGCTCTACCACCTTCTCCCAAACAAATTGCTCTTTTATCTTTGAAATGTTTTTCTTGGAACTCTCGTAGAACTTATCATCGTCAACTAATTTTGTGATAGCTAATGCAAGTCCTTTTACATCCTCTTCCTCGACGGTAACCCCTAGCTTTTCTTTATCTATTAATGCACTTATCGCATCTCCTTTTGTAGAGATTATGGGTAGCTCTGCCCACAAGTAATCAAGTACGCGAGTCCTGAAAGAGAAACGCGTCTCAACATTGTTAAAATGAGTACTTATTCCAATATCGGATTCCAATAAAAAGTTAGTCCTCTCTTCGTAAGGAATCCAATCATGATTGAAAAAGACTACTTTATCGGTCAAGCCCAGTTTTTTGCTTAATTTAACAGTGTTAGTAGCCATAACCATTTCCGGAACTTTAGGATTAGGGTGAGCTACTCCCATAAACAACAGTTTAATATCATCTCTCTCCTTGCTAATAAGATCGAAGGCACGAATTAACGACAACGGATCGAACCAATTGTAAATACCGCCACCCCAAAGAACAACCTTGTCATCCTTTTTAATACCTTTGATGACGCTTTTGATTACTTTTTTCGTCTTTTTCGGCGCACTTGAAGGTATGCCGAAAGGTACGACATCCACTAAATTTCTCAGCGCTACATCGCTATCATAAGTCTGAGGATTAACTCTACCTAAAGCAGTGAGTATGCCAACCCAAAAATCCCTTTGTTTCTCACTGGCGCAAATAAAGTAATCGCCTTGCTCTAGTTGATATCTTAAAGCCATAAGACTCATCGAACATTCCTTAAAGCGCTTTTCGATATCCAAGTTCTTGTGCTGTTCTAAAAGAGAAAGAACGAAAGGGTCATATATGTCGACAACAATAACTTTATCGGTTTGAGTCAAAAACGGATGGGCAGCTAACGATATTCCCTGGCAGATAATAACGTCCATATCTTCTGTCATTGCTTTTAAGTCGCGGCCCCATTTATAAGTCTTTACATTAAAAAGCGAGTGCTGTTTAGGATTATCGTTAGGAACCGCCAAAGTTACTTCATTCTCATTAGCCAAAACCTTGGCGATTTCCCAGCACCTTATGCCAGGGCCAGCCATTTTATCAGCCACTACCTCGTGAGTCAGAATCATTACTTTTTTACGATTGGGTTTTAAGAAAACGTCATAGACGCCAAGAGAATACTGTACGTCCATCTGGGCATCCTGATATTCCTTTCCGGAAAAAATAGAAAAGAAAGTCTCGCCGAAAAGACGAAATAAAGCTTCATCACTTCTTTTACGCAGAGCCTGGATCTTCTTTCTCTTTTCTCTAAGTTGAGGCATGTGAGAAATAAAATCATCTACCGCCAGCAGATAACTTACTCCTTTTTTATTTACCTGTGTCTTTTTCGATTTATCTTTATCTTTGTAGCCTAAGCGGTAGGTTTCCTTAT
>JAUUWJ010000097.1 GCA_030589175.1 Actinomycetes bacterium | reverse complement strand
GTTTGATGCCACACATAATCAACATCTTGTCCCAGGTAGGAGAGGGCCCAGTGGCAATCAGTTTCACAATTACTACCGGGGAAAATTAAAATGCCGAACTTCATACTGTACGTAATATTGGCCTTGATTCTTTCACAATATTAAGACACCACCTCAAATGTGAAATCTTCTATAATAGTATTTGCCAGGAGTTTGTTGCACATCTCTTCGATCTTTTCTTTATCTTCGCCATCTACATCCATAGTTATATATTTTCCTACTCTAACGTTTTCAGCAGTGTCAAAGCCCAGATGTTTAAGAGCATTCTCCACGGCTACTCCCTGAGGATCGCGTATATCTTTTTTAGGACTGATATATATCTTTACTTTTGCCACGTTCCTTCCCTTCAGTCAGTCAAACGAAAAATGCAAACCTAAAAACTAAAAACGATAATATAAAAGTAGAATATTTTTATTCTTTTGACGGTACCCGATACCCTTTACCCTCTACCCTCTTCAATACTTCTTTGTATGACTCTTCGACTTTTCCCAAGTCTCTTCTAAAACGGTCTTTGTCTAGTTTCTCGTTTGTTTCACTATCCCAAAGACGGCAGGTATCGGGTGATATTTCATCAGCTAATAAAAGTTCGCCGTCATTTGTTTTTCCAAACTCCAGTTTGAAATCGACTAGCTTCATACCCACCGAAGCAAAATAAGGTTTGAGGATTTCGTTTACTTTTAGAGCCATTGCTTTTATTTTGTCGAGCGTTTCTTTATCGCATATTGAAAGTTCTTCGACGTGATCCTCGTTAATCAAAGGATCACCCAATTCATCATCTTTGTAATAATATTCGACGAGAGGTTTTTTTAGAACAACGCCTTCATCATAGCCAAGCCTTTTAGATAAAGATCCGGCCGCAATATTTCTAACCACTACTTCGATCAGTATTATTTCTACTTTTTTTGTTAACATTGATGTATCTGAGAGCAGCTCAACAAAATGGTTGGGAACTGAGGCTTCTTTTAGCCTTTCAAAAAGATGGGCTGAAATTTGGGCATTTACTTTACCTTTATCCTCTATCTGGCCCTTTTTTTGAGCGTTAAAAGCGGTAGCGTCATTCTTAAAATCCTGGATAATAAGGTTGGGGTCGATAGTCGCATAAATTACCTTAGCTTTACCTTCATATAGTTTATCAAGCTTTTTCATAGATCTCTTAAGCTAAACATTTGTATTAAGAGCAGGTAAATCAATCCAAGCGCTTAAATATTTTGTCTATCTGTCTTAAATAATAACGGTAATCGAATAACTTTTCTACCTCTTCAGCCGCTAAATGAGCACTAACTTCAGTATCTTCTAAAACATAATCTTTAAAAGTCCTGGAATCTTTGCGGCTCTTAAGAGCGTTTTTCTGCACTAGACGGTAAGCTTCCTCCCTACTCAAACCTTTTTCTACTAATGCCAACAACAATCTTTGAGAGAAAATCCGACCGCCGCTGATTTCCAAATTCAGTTTCATCTGCTCTTCGTTTACTACGATGCCTTTTATAATTTCACTAAATTTCGCCAGCATGTAATCGACTAGAATTGTTGTGTCCGGTAAAATAACGCGCTCAACTGAGCTGTGAGAAATGTCTCTCTCATGCCAAAGAGCAACGTTTTCCAACGCCGCCTGTAAATTTGCCCTGACAACGCGGGCTAGACCCGATATCCGCTCACTAATAATAGGATTTTTCTTATGTGGCATTGCCGAAGAACCCTTTTGCTTTTCTGAAAAAGGCTCGGATACTTCATTTATTTCCGTTCTCTGTAAATGCCTGATTTCCGTCGCAAACTTATCCAGCGACGAAGCGAGGACGGCTAGCGCCGACATATACTGGGCGTGCCTGTCCCGTTGAATAATTTGAGTGCTGGCTTCGGCTGCCTTGAGCCCCAGTTTATCTGTTACATACTTTTCCACTTCGGGCTCACTGTTGGCATAAGTGCCGACTGCTCCCGATAGTTTGCCGTATGAGATAACTTCTAGGGCTTCTTCTAGCCTTTTTATGCTCCTCTTAATTTCAAAGTAGAAAATTAAAAGTTTTAATCCAAAAGAGGTGGGTTCAGCCTGCATGCCATGAGTGCGCCCGGGCATAATCGTGTTTTTATATTCTTTTGCTTTCTTCTTTAGTATCTTGGCAAGTTCTTTAGTGCCTTTTATTATACGCTCCATTGCTTGCTTCATTAAGAAGGCATTAGCAGTGTCGACAACATCTGATGAAGTTAAGCCATAATGAAGATAGTTTGAATCCTCGCCGACATTTTCTGCGACGCTAGTCAAAAAAGCGATGACGTCATGACGCACTTCTTTTTCGATTTCTTCGATGCGTTCAACTGAAAATGAGGCTTTTTCTTTAATTTTTTTAAGGGCGGGAGTTGGAACTTTGCCCAGTTTATTCCAGGCTTCCAAAGCCAGTAGCTCGATATCAAGCCAGACTTTGTATTTGTTCTCCAGTTCCCAGATGGCGGCCATTTCCGGCCGGCTGTATCTTTTAATCATTAGCCGTCTATTATCGGCTCCTCATCTTTTTCTTCAGTCTTCTTTTTGGGCGGTTCAGCTAAAGATTTCTTATATTCTTCAAACTTCTTTTTCAGCTCTTTGTCTTTTATGGAGAGTATCTGCACAGCAAGAAGAGCCGCATTTTGAGACCCGTTTATAGCTACTGTTGCCACCGGAACGCCTCTTGGCATTTGAACAATAGAGAGCAGAGAATCCATACCTCCCAAGTCTGACGTTTCTACCGGCACGCCTATGACCGGAGAACTTGTGTGAGCGGCAATAACTCCTGGAAGATGAGCGGCCTTTCCCGCTCCGGCAATAAAAACTTCTATACCTTTCTTTTCTGCCTCTCTAACATAAGCAACTAATTTATCGGGGTTGCGGTGGGCGGAAATAATTCGTTCTTCACTTTTTATCTTAAACTTTTGCAGAGTAAGTCTGGCCGGCTCCATAACTTTTAAGTCTGATTTTGAACCCATGACAATCGCTACTTTAGCCATTTAAACCTCAATTTCTTAATAACACATAAATTTTATGAAAACATTCCTCTATCTACTCTTTGAGTAAGAATACTGTTCAAGAGTACGTAAACCTATGTCATTTCGGTGGTACTTATCTTTGAAATTAATGCTAGAGCAAGCTTTGTAAGCTATATCTCTGGCTTCTTTAAAATCTTTGGCTAGAACAGTAACATTGAGAACCCTGCCTCCGTTTGTATAAATTTTTCCGCTTCTCTCAATTGTACCTGCGTGAAATACAACGGCGCCGGCTTGCTCAGCTTCTTTTATCCCTTCGATCTCATAATCTGTTTTATATTTTTGCGGATAACCACCTGAAGCTATAACAACTGAAAGGCAAACTTCGTCGCTAAAATCTAGATTAACTTTGCCAAGCTCTCGATTAGCCGTTGCTTGTAATATTTCCAACAAATCAGATTTCATTCGGGGCAATATAACTTGTGTTTCCGGATCACCGAAACGAGCGTTAAACTCTAAAACTTTTGGCCCTTTCTCCGTTAGAATAACACCGGCATATAAAACCCCTTGGTAAATACACCCCTGGCTGGCTAGAGCAAAAACCGTAGGCTCGATAACATCATTTACTATGCTGTGATAAATTTCGCTAGATACGGCCGGGACAGGTGAATAGCAACCCATGCCGCCTGTATTTGGCCCTTTATCATCGTCATATATCGGTTTGTAATCCTGAGCTTCAACCATTGGAGTAACAGATACGCCGTCTGTAAAAGCCAGAAGCGACACTTCTTGCCCCTCAATGAATTCCTCTACAACTACCCTATTTCCAGCTGAGCCAAATTTATTCTGAACAAAGATTTCTTCTAAAATTTGCCTTGCTCCTTCTAAGTTCTCGACAATAATGACACCTTTCCCCGCTGCCAAGCCGTCAGCTTTAATTACTTGAGGAAAAGCCCTGTCTTTCACATATTCAACTGCCTTCTCCTTATCAGTAAAGCTTTCAGAAACTGCTGTCGGGATTGAATTTTTGACCATTATCTCTTTAGCAAAAGTTTTGCTACCTTCAATCATGGCTGAATTTTTGCGAGGGCCAAAAACGCTTATTCCTTCTTCCTGCAAGAAATCACTTAGGCCGGCAACAAGCGGAGCTTCCGGGCCTATTACCACAAGGTCGATCGCGTTTTTTTTGCAAAAATCTTTAATGGCCACGAAATCATCAATTTTTATATTCGTCGCTTCTGCTATTTGCGCCATCCCCGCGTTT
>JAUUWJ010000267.1 GCA_030589175.1 Actinomycetes bacterium | reverse complement strand
GCGTGGTTTTCTCCACGCTGAGAACGTTTTTGGCTGACAACGCAGGCATCGGGCTTTGCAGCCGGCCGCAATAGAGCGGGTTATTTGGATAGGCTCTTAATGCTCAATAATTAAGAGCCTTTCCGAATAACTATTCGCTCTCGCCTGTCATTCTGAACGGAGCGCAGCGAAGTGAAGAATCTCTGTTTTGTTGGCCAGATTCTTCGGTCTCGCCTCAGAGTTCCTCCTGAGCTTGTCGAAGGAATGACAAAGGATTAAAGGTTATTCGGATAAGCTCTAAATCCATAAAAAGACAGCCATTTTTTAAATATGAATAAGAAAAATGTCATTGGCCTAACTATATCAATAATCCTTCTTGTGCTGGCGGCTATATTTTATAAAGGATTGTTCAAGTCCGACAATCGACCTGGTGATAATGAGCTGGGTTACTATTTCGACTTAAATACTCGAGAATTGTTTGTTAGAGACGGCACTATGCGTCCCCCCTTAGATGCGCCCTCTGGCGCTGATGAGCAAGGCAACCCGGCCGGAGTCAGAGCTTATGTATATGGTAAAGCAAACGGCGATGCGGATGACATTAAGATTGCTTTTCTTGAATACGAAGTCCCCGGCGGGGCCATGGTCAGTGACCCGGAAGTGATAAAATGGGTTTCTGCTACGAGCGTAAATGGCGCCAGGTTACGCCAATCATGCGTCCGGCGCTGCATCGAACAGGATTATACAGAAAGAGTCTATCCCCGGTCCCAATAACAAATCATCCGCTCAGCCCTAAACCAGGACACCCCGCAAAAAAGCTAAAATTTTGCCCTTTCTTATTTTCCGATTGACAGTAAGCACGAAATAAGGTACTTTTTAATTGCCGAACTAAACCCTAAATTCTAAATATTCGAGTAATTGATAATTTGGCCCAATATATTTTGTGTTATCTTTTTCAAAAAAACGGATTAACTTTATATTTTTCATTTTTTTAAAATCACGATACCTTGTTGGCTCAGAGCGCTTATAATATAGCGTTTTTATTTGAGGATAAGATAAAAATTTATCAAGGGGTATTTCGCCGCTATGTGTTAATAGTTCTAATATACCTTCGATTCTTTGGTTGATTTTTTTCTCTTGTTTTTGGTGTTTCTTAGTCGATAATAACCACCGCACGTAATCCATTAACATAAGCTGTTTGGTTTTTTTCAATACTAAACCCTTAATTCTTTGGACTTCTTTTAGATAACCATTAAGTCCCCACATTATATAATCCCATGGATTACAAGTAGAACGTATGTTACCCAAATAAACGATATATTCATTTCTGTTGGCACTCCAAAAGTTAGCTAAAGACCAAAAACAGTAGGTGTTTATCCCATTTGCAAATAAGACAAGGGCTTCTAAGGCCCTTGCTGTTCTTCCGTTCCCATCGCCGAAAGGGTGAATCTCTGCCAAATAATAATGTGCCATAATAGCCTTTGCAATGGGGTTACTACTTAAAAGCCCAGCACCATCTTTGTTTAACCAGTCTGTAAATTCTGACATTGCCAATTCAACTTTTCTTTTTGTAGTGCAAAGGCTTCTTCTTGGCGGTTCACCATATATTGGATTAACATCTCTATATTGACC
>JAUUWJ010000104.1 GCA_030589175.1 Actinomycetes bacterium | reverse complement strand
ACATGATATCGGTAAAATTGGTATTAGAGATAACGTTTTAAATAAGCACGGACCCCTTACAAAACACGAGTTTGGCGAAATGCAGCGTCACACAACAATCGGTGCTAAGATACTGGAGCCCGTCAAATCCCTTCAATCAATAGTTCCCATCGTCCGCTCTCACCACGAACGCGTTGATGGAACAGGCTATCCTGATGGCCTGAATGGGCAGAATATCCCTATAGAAGCCCGAATTGTTGCAGTAGCTGACTGCTTCGATGCTATGACTACCGATAGACCGAATAGAAAAGCCTTTCCTGTTGCAAAAGCAATTGAAGAAATTAAGCATACCAGTGGAACTCACTTTGACAAAGAAATTGTAGATGCTTTCCTCATAGCTTATTCCGGCAAACAGATATGGACCGATAATACTAAGACTAAAAACAAAAAAAGCGCTTAAACCTATCCTCTCAAGCTCCACCTCGTAATCACTCTAAAGATTTATACAAAAATACCGATAAATAGATATCAAGGTCGTCTAATCGTTTTTCGCAAGAGAAAACTAGTTAGGCGGCCTTGCCATTAATAAGGCAAATCCTAAATCCTAATATCTAAATCCCCGCCTACCAATGCCAACTGGACAATTGGCTCTGGCAGGCGGGCTAAACAAGCTCTAAATTTAAATGTACAAATGTTCAAAATGTTTGTTTTTGTTTTTGGTCATTTGATATTGGATATTGTTTAGGCTTTAGAGTTTAGTGCTTAGTATTTTACTTACTAGGCTGCTTTTTTCTTGAAATCTCTGGATTGAAACCAGTCCAAACTCTTATAATCAGCTTCAACTACTTCACCCACGAATAAATCATGGTCTCCGCTGTGATAAATATCGACAACTTTACAATCTAGATACGCTGCTGCGTCTTTCAGGATAGGACTACCGGTTTGAGACTCAAAATATTCAATATTTTCAAATTTATTAACTTGACGGCCTGACTTATATCCAAAAAGCCCTATGATATCCTTTCTGTCTTTAGGAATGTAATTTAGAGCAAAAATATTGCTTTCAACTACCAAATTATAAGAAAACCTTTTTGGAGAAAGTGCTACCGTCATTAGCAGCGGTTTAATAGAAGTCTGCATAGCCCAGGCAATAGTTATGCCATTAATAGCCCCATTTAACCGTGTAGTTAGCACGATCAGATCGTAATTTTTGGTTGACATAATGTCTATTAGCTTTTGTTCATTCATACTTATTCTCTTTATCCTTAAAAAAACTTAATTAACAGTATAGTTAATCAATCAGCAATCAAAGCTCAAGGAAAGAGACTTACTTTTCTCGGATGGAAATGAAAAAATATTTGTTTGACAGCAATTTTCTTCAAGGCAATACTAAAAACATGAAGACTTTAACCGAACGCCTATTGTTTAACACATCAAGACGTCGCGAACTGATAAATATAACGCCTAAAATTTGCGATCTAGTCAACAAGAGTGGTGTCAAGGAAGGTCTTTGCCTTGTAAATGCAATGCATATAACAGCAAGTGTTTTTATTAATGATGATGAAAGTGGGCTTCACCAAGATTTTGAGAATTGGCTGGAAAAATTGGCTCCTCATGAACCTCTAAGTGCATATTTACACAATAATACGGGCGAAGATAACGCTGACGGCCATCTTAAACGCACAATAATGGGACGAGAAGTAGTAGTCGCCATCACTAAAGCTCAGCTAGATTTGGGGCCCTGGGAACAAATTTTTTATGGTGAGTTTGATGGCAAGCGAAAAAAAAGAGTTTTAGTAAAAATAATAGGCGAATAGCTTCGCAGTTATTGATTATTCGTTGCTAGTTATTAGTTGAAGAATAAATTATTAAACTTAAGAAGATGAAGAAATTGCCAACAACCAAGGGCCAACCCACCTGCCTGAGTCAATCTTCCAAGAAGCACCCAGCTTACCTGAGCTAATTGTCCAAAAGGCACTGGCTGGCAGGTGGCGGGCAGGTCTGGTAACTTATTATTATGAGAGCTTCAGAGATTCTGATGCAAGAGCATAGAAATATTAGCCGGCTTATAGAGGTCTTAAAAAATGCGTCGAAAAAACTCATTAAAGGAGAATCGATTGACCCTCAAATATTCATAAAAGGCGGCTCTTTCATAACTCAGTACATGGAACAAAAACACCATGGCAAAGAAGAAAAAATGTTTGATGCAATGATGAATGATTATGGATTTGAAAAAGATAAAGAGCCGCTGCGCACTTTTCTAATCGAGCATGATCAAGCAAGAAGTTACACTCGAGCTCTGAGGCAGGCTGCTTATCAATTAGACCACAAAGATAATAAATCAAAGGAAGCAGTTCTTCATCAGGCCAGTTCATATATACTCTTGCTAACTCATCACATCAGGAATGAAGATAATAATCTTTTTCCCCTGGCTGATTCTAAATTTAGCCAAGAAACAAATAAAGAGCTACTCAAACAGTTTATTGAGTTCGACAAAAATTTCCCTGAAAAACCTCTCTTAGAAAAACTCTATCAATTAGAGGATTTAGTATAACCGCCACCTCGTTAAATAGCTTAATACACCAATCATTAAAACTAAATAAATCCAGTCGAACTAAGAATCTAACTATGAGATCAATCAAATAAGCAAGTTAGAGCTTTACTCTTGCTTATCTGCTGATCTATGTTAACCTTGATAATTGACTTAAGAATTGCCGTTTAATGAAATTAGTTCAAACGTTATTTAAAATGCCTTATTACCGAAAAGTCGTTGTAGAATACTTAGACACCGAAGAAAAATTCATATGCAAATATTGTGATCAAGATAAAGACTCGATCTCTAATTGTGCCAAGAGACATTATAAAATCCACTTTAAAATGATTGATGGCAGAGTTGATAATCTTTGTGTAGTTTGCGCCTCTTCCGTAACAAATAAACCCATTGACAATTTTTTAGAAAAAGCTCGCACGCTAAAAGCAGTTAAATAAGCTTTGATAGATTCTGATTAAACTATAGAATTTAGGCGCTAGGGTCGATAATTGCTAGTCTTCTTTTGTTGTAACTTTTTTAAGAATTATATCCTCGACCGGCTTATCGTTTTGGCCCGTCTCTACTTCAGAAATCTTTAAGACTACATCCATTCCTTTGCTTACTTCGCCAAAAACCGTATGTTTTCCATCAAGCCATGCAGTTTCTTTCGCAGTAATAATGAAAAACTGGCTGCCGTTTGTGTCAGGCCCTGCATTTGCCATAGCTAGCTTCCCTTGGGTCAATTTTATTGAATTTATCTCGTCTTCAAACTGATAACCCGGCCCGCCGGTACCGTTGCCTTCGGGATCCCCTCCCTGAATCATGAAATCGAGAATAACCCGATGGAATATTGTCCCGTCATAAAAACCTTTCTTGGAAAGAACTACAAAATTATTTACCGTTTTAGGTGCATCTTTGGCAAAAAGAGTAAGTTCGATATCGCCTGCAGATGTTTCTATTTTTGCAGAATATTTTTTGTTCTTGTCTATCCGCATCTTTGGTGCTTCAGTCATAGTTTCAGCCTCCTTGGTTGAAGTAGTACTTTGCTCTTCTTCAACATCATTTGTATGATTGCAACCAGCTAATAATAAAACAATTAAGAATGTAAAAAAAAGAATTTTTTTCATGCCAGGTATTATAGCTAAAGAAAGGGTTAGAAACTAGCCACAAACAATTAGTATTAATATACCAGATATAAATCAAATTGAAGCTTTTCTGTACATTTCACCGTATTCGATCCCGATACTCATAAAACTTTGAGCAGAGCCGGCACTTTCAAAACGTCCCGACCGAAATAAATTGAGTGGCAGATATCTTAATATTCGTATAAATCGCGACCTCCTACGTTGACTCTTATGGGCTCCAAGAGCTTTTGTCTTTAGATCTTTGACTTCTTCGATATCAAAAATTAAGTTATTCTTACTGCTATGGAAAAAGTAAAAATCAATATCGTCAAAATTCTTTCCGGCTTCCAGTACCCCAGCGCCTACCGCTTTGTGATCGGAGTGGCGATATACATAACCTTCCTTTTCCGAATCAAAAGTGAAAATTATTTTAGGTCTGTATTCTTGAATCAAACTCTTCAGTTTAGGAATTAGTTTAGCTTCATCCTTAAGACCTCTATCCTTAA
>JAUUWJ010000120.1 GCA_030589175.1 Actinomycetes bacterium | reverse complement strand
CTTAAGGGCTCCTGGGGCACATCAGAGGGCCAGTTTGGAATGAAAAACGAAGATTGGGTGCCCGGCCCGATGAGCTTGACTGCTGGCCCCAACAATCACCTCTATATACTTGATCAGGAAAATAAACGTGTTCAGCGATTTTCCGAAAACACCAAATTATTAAATGTAATAAAAATAGACAATACAAACTATGAAGATATTGCCATAGATGAGGAAGGATTTATTTACTTACTGGATTCGGTAAGCGAACACCTTGTCAAAAAGATAAATATAAACGGCAAAATAATTAGGACTTACAGCTTAGCAAAATCCATTCATCCGATCACCGGTTTGTTTGTCAAAAACAAGCAAGTTCTTGTCGAAACCAATCATGATAAGTTATATATAATCGGCTCTACTTTAAAAACCAAGAGCAGTGTCAGTCAGCTTAAGTCAAAAACATCTGGCCGTCCGGGTGCTGATTTTAAGACCGAGGTTGAATTGACAGGGCAAGGGGGAGTGGAAGCTCAAATAAAAGGCCACCATCCTCTTGATAGCATATCGATTACCGGGCACCAGAAAGTATATTCAATTATTTCAGTAGATAGCGATGATGAAGAGAATATTTACATTGTGCTTGATATTGCCGAGAGCGATAAGTTGTATAACCTGGGAAAAGATAAGTTGCTGGGTTTAGTTATTAATAATACGGGCGTTTTGAAGTCTAAGTTCTATGCATCGAATAGTTACTACACAGCTCATTTTCGCAAATTTGCCCTTAGCCCTAACGGAACTGTTTATCAAATGCAAACCAAGCTTGATGGGGTGGTGGTTTGGAAATGGTAGGTTTTTTTGGGTCTCGGGTCTGGGGTCTTGGGTCCGGGAATATAAAAAGAAATCTTATATTGATAACTATGCTGCAATTAATAATTGTGTTTGCAATACTACCAACTTTAGTTAGGGCGGATTCTTGCCCTGTTGTTTCCAGGGATTCGATTATAAAATATGCTCAGTCGGGTGTTGGCAGCCCTTATGTCTGGGGCGGTGACAAATGGAATCCTAATAACAAAGGTTGGGGAGGTGCCGATTGCTCCGGTTACGTACTTAAAGCCTGGCAAATACCTTATAAAGCAGGTTATACACAGAGTGTAGGACATCCTTACTCAACATTTAACTTTTATTTTAAAAAAACCCATTGGTATCCAATTAACAGGAATAATCTGGCAAAAGGAGATATTTTAGTATATCGAAATAAGGGCCGAGGCCATGTTGCTATTTATCATTATGGCGATAAGTGGGGAAGTCCGGTCGTTTATGAAGCCAGGTCAAGAAAACATGGGATAGTGCACGGAGCTCGCTATTTTCCCAGTTATTATAAAGGCAGGCGCCGACACCGTTTAGTTAATTCAGATCCAAAACTTATGGCAACCGTTAAAATTTCGTCAAATAGTTACTTGAAGGCTTTGCCCGAAGGTTATGCCAGTACTAAGCTTTATGTAGATTTTCTTTCAAAGAAGGACCCTCTTTTTGTTAGAAATAGCGATTACTCCAGCAATACAATGGTGGGTGCCACGTTGTTTAATTACCATTTAAGAAGAGGTGTTTTAGGCCAGCAGAAAGTTGGAGTAGCAGCTTACCAACAGAGCGGCTTGGCGCAGATATGGCGGGGCAATGGTTTTATTCGACTGCTCACACATGGACAGAAAATGTATGCCTGGCGCCAGAATGCAGGTTTTAAATATTTAGCTAAAAACATTTCTCAGTCAGCTCGTACTAATTATATTAATTATTTTGAGCCTAAAAGAGACCTCCTTTATTTAACTAACCCGCGTTTTAAAGCAGTCAAAGCGGTCGTATATTTAGTGAACAATAATAAGGTTTACCACCGTAAAACAGTGAGGATTGCCAGAAGATCGGTGGCAATGGTTAGTTATAAAAGAAGCAAGCAAAGGCGTCTTAAAGGAGTTTATGTAAGAATTAATGCGAGTGGTGGGCGCATCTTCGTATCTAAAAAAACTAAATCTTCTTTCTACACGCCGGCTCAAACAGCAAATAAGATAAATAAAACACTTTATATTCAAAACTTTGATCCGGCCAGAAATCTTTTATACATCACCAATCCGAATAGGCGCAAGGCTCGCCTTATCTTGAAGTATATTCAAGACGGCCGTTCCAGATATCAAAAACGTATTCATATAAGACCCCACGACGTTGTTCTGGTAGACAAGAGAAGAAGACTAAAGCGTCTAGGAGAGACTTTTATAAAAATCAGTGCAAACGTTAGCGTTGTTGCCAGCAAGCGCATGGCAAGAGCAACTTACCAATTAGCTGAGCCTCTGTCTTTTGCCAATAAAACTACATATGTTGCCGACTTTAATGCTGCCAGCGAGACTCTTTATATATTAAATCCGATTGGATCTGTCCAAAAGGCGACGGTTAATATTTTTACCGGAAATACCCTTGTTTATTCAAACGTTTTTTCAATCGGCAAGTACAGACAACTGCCAATTGATTTGCGATCAAGCGCGGCTGCGCGCTATTCAAATACTTATGTGCAGATAATATCCGAGATTAGTTAAATTTACTTTTTTAATTGTCATAAACAGAGAATTATCTAGCCTCTTGCTAAAGCAACAAACTTGCAATAAGCTGCATATTGTGGGCTTTACAACTGAAAACATAAAAAAAATATTAATAATTAAATTAGCGGCCATCGGAGATATTATGTTTGCTTCTCCCCTAGCCTTCAACTTGAAAAAAGATTTTCCCGAAGCCGAAATACACTGGCTTGGTGATTCTTGGACCAAAGATACACTTAAGCATATTCCCAATATCGATAAACTCGTTTTTTTCGATAGGCCTTGGTTTAAGTCAAGAATCAGAGGTTATTTAGAAATTCCCCGCTTGTTAAGAAAACTTCGAGCACAAAACTATGATTTAGCAATAATCGCCCATCGTTCGCCCCTGGCTATGAGATTGGCAAAGCTTTCAAATGCAAAAATAAAGGTAGGTTTTGTAGAAAATGGCTCGAACAAATATCTGGATTTTAGTGTTAAATATGATAATTCTAAACACGAAGTTGAGAGGAATCTAGATCTACTAAGAGCACTTAATCTAAAAATACATAACAATAGGATGATTTACGAAATCGATCCCTCTGCCTTAAGTAATATGAAAGAAAAGTACTTTAATGAAAAAGCAAACGGTATCGTCTGTATTGCGCCGGGAGGCGGTAAAAATCCGGGCCTCAATATGCCTTTAAAAAAATGGCCAAAGGAACGTTACGCGGATTTGGCAAAAGAATTGGCAGAGAAGGGTGTAAGAATTCTTCTATTGGGCTCAAAAGATGATGAAGATGTTTGTGATTTTATAGCCCAGCGTGTGCAAGTTAAAAATCTTTGCTCAAAGACAAGCCTGGAAGAAAGCGCGGCTTTAATAAAACTTGCCGACCTATATATTGGAAATGATTCCGGCCCTCTCTATATTGCAGCTGCCGTAGGAACTCCGACTTTGGGCATATTTGGACCGACAGACCCCAAGTTATTGGCTCCTAGTGGAAAAAATAACACTTTTGTTCTAAATAAAGTAGATTGTGCGCCATGCTACCGGCCTGATCAAACTGTTCAAGGTGAGTATGCGAAGTGCAAACATGATCATGTTTGCACTTCGCATACTCACCTTGAACAGTTTGAT
>JAUUWJ010000275.1 GCA_030589175.1 Actinomycetes bacterium | reverse complement strand
AAAAAGAGAAATTTTTTACTTAATATTACTATGTAATTAATGCTCGAATATGCCTAAGTTTTCAATATCACACCCTAATAATTTGCAAAACCAGCCGGACGGGTCAAATTTCATTAGTTATAACAAGAGCCCTGGCATCTCTTCCGGTTAATTTGGAATATGCAATGCCTGCTTTGAAAGTCGGAGGCTATTACCTGGCTATGAAAGGAAACTTGGCTAAAGAGCCCGCGACTAATAATGCGTGCGATGAACTTTGCTGCAGCTTGATCGAGTCAAAAAAACTACACGTTCCTTACGTCGAAGGCCAAAGAAACATAGTAATTTTTCGCAAGGAAAAGGAGACTCCTTCAAAATATCCCCGCCGAACAGGCAAACCATCAAAATATCCTTTATGAAACTTATGCCAATGCTTATATAATTAGAAAGCTTCTTCCCGGACCCTGTACCGACATCCTTGTTATTTACCCCTTGCCCAAAAACTTTGCTTTTGATAATCTAAAGTCAATGGAACCTCGCATCATTGCTGTTGTTAATCAAAAAGGCGGCGTTGGTAAAAGCACAACAGCCATCAATTTAAGTGCCTGCTTAGCCTCACAGGGCTTTAAAACTCTTTTAATTGACTTTGACCCCCAAGCTAATGCTTCCAGTGGTCTTGGTCAGACGGCGAACGGCAAATGCATATACGATTCTCTAATAAACAAGCAACCGTTATCGAAACTGATTAGCAAAACCAGCATGAATTATCTTTTTCTGGCTCCCTCTTCCTTAGAACTCGCAGGAGCGGAAATCGAGCTAGTTAGTGCTTTAAGCAGGGAAACTAAGCTAAAAAACGGGATAGAGAAGATAAAAACAGACTACGACTTCATTATTATAGACTGCCCTCCTTCTCTCGGGCTGTTAACAGTCAATGCACTTACAGCAGCAACGGAAATATTAATACCGGTCCAGTGTGAATACTACGCTATGGAGGGCTTATCAAAGCTACTTGAGAGCATAAACCTTATAAAGAATAATTTAAATACTGATCTGAAGATAAGCGGCATTTTAATGACTATGCAGGACAGAAGAACCAATTTGTCCAAAGAAGTAATTGCCGAGGTTACAAACTTTTTTAACGACAAAGTTTTTAAGACAGTCATACCTCGCTCGGTCAAACTCTCAGAAGCTCCAAGTTTTGGAAAACCTATAATTAAATATGACCGGAAATCAAAAGGAGCAGAAGCATACCAAGGATTAACAAAGGAAGTGTTAGCTAATGGCTAGAACAGTACTAGGAAGAGGACTCGGTGCTTTAATACCGGGGGCAAAAGACCTAGATGCCAAATTGAAGTACGTAAGCGTTCAGCAAATTACTCCAAATGAGAAACAACCGCGAGATTTCAAAAAAGATCAGTCTTTTCGAGAACTAGTTCAATCGGTAAAGCAATTTGGCGTACTCCAGCCTCTCATTGTCAAAGAGAAAAATGGTCGAGAGGATTATATGGACGGTAATTATGAAATAATTGCCGGAGAAAGAAGGTTTAGGGCG
>JAUUWJ010000150.1 GCA_030589175.1 Actinomycetes bacterium | reverse complement strand
GCATTTATGACTTTTTGAGATCCGGAATTAATAGAAAGCTCAAAGTCGCTCACTCCTGATGCCAGCATTTTTTCAGCAATGTTCTTATTAATGTGTTCGATTCGCATATATGATGTCCATTGAATATCGAGCTTGCGCTTGATTATTTCATCAAGGGTTCTTTCGCAGATAGCAAAGTCTTTTTTTGCCGGGAAGAATTGTGAATCGCAGAACCATATTTTCTTAATGCCGTATTCTTTATTAAGAGTCTCAATTTCTTGTCCGATTACCTGAGGATTGCGGTAACGCACTTTTTTACCTTCAATATAGTTGTAAAGACAATAAAGACAGCTATATGGGCAACCGCGCTTAGTCTGAACACCGATCGGCTCATCCAAGTATTCCTTAAATCCGGGATAGATGGATTCGATGTAGCCAAAATCAACAGGTGTTTGTTGGCTTAAATCAACAAATTGTTTTTGTACGCCGCATTTAACAGAGCCGTTTTCTTGCCAGACAAAACGCTCTTCTTCAAGAGGCAGGCCTTTTATGATTTTGAGAAGAGCATTTTCCGCTTCACCGACTACGCCAATCGCTTTATTGTTGATCCTAGGCATAATAAAATTCCAAAAAACACTAAAAGCCGGGCCGCCTATAAGGATCTGACGGTCTCCAAATTTATTGCTTGCTTCATTTATTAGAGCGAGCGTTTTTTTGGTCCGGTTCTGATATGTTGCAACCGACTTTGCGCCAAATAATGCGGATTTTATTTTTTTAATAGGATTTCTTGAGAAGTAGAAATTAAAAGCGTTGATCAAAGACGGATCTCCTTCCTCGGGTGAAAAAGGCTGGATGACTCTCAATGAAAAAGCAATAGCTTGGGGATTAAACTCTTCTATTGTTTTGATTAAAGTCTTGCTCTCATCCTCCGGTTCAACAAGAGAGAGATCCAAGATTCTTTGTTTTACATTCGGACACTCTTTATGAATGTGGTCGGCCAAGTATACTAAACTTACCGGCCATATCTTCGGACAGGGTAGGCGCACGTAAAGAATAGAATTTATGCCTTTTTTAAAATTTTCTTTAATCACTTATCAGATGTTAAACTGCCCGCCTTACCTAATGCAAGTTTGTTATACGAGATACCAGATATAAGATGCTAGGTATAAGAGAAAATATGTTGGCTCAACTGAATGCTTTTTCGTTTCTTCCTCGAACCACGAAATATGAATAATGAATTGCTTCTGTCATTAAATTAGAATAAGTTATAATATTCTCTAGATAATATTATAGGAAAGAGAGGTTGAACTTGGGTTTTTATACGGTAAAGCTTACAAAGAATGCAGTAAGTCTTTTAGATCAGCGTAAACTTCCTTTGGCCAAAACCTACATAACTTTAAGAAATTATGATCAAGTCGCCAAAGCGATTGAAAATATGAGCGTTAGAGGCGCACCGGCTATCGGTGTTACGGCAGCTCTCGGTATTGCTTTAGGGGCAAACAAATCCAAAGTAAAAACCAGTGATGCTTTTAGGAAGGCATTTAAGAGGATTTGTAAGCGTTTCTCTCTAACGCGGCCTACGGCTGTAAATCTTTTCTGGGCAATCTCAAAGATGCAAGATTGCTATTTTAAGAATAAGGATAAGCCGTTACCGGAGATTAAAAAAGCGCTAACGGAACAAGCTTTGAAAATTGCTGCCCAGGATGAGGTAATCAATCAAATGATAGGGAAGTTCGGCTCGCGCTTAATAAAAGACGGCGATACCATACTGACGCACTGCAACGCGGGTGCTCTGGCAACAGCGGGATTTGGAACAGCTTTAGGCGTTATCAGAAGCGCGATAAAAGAAGGCAAAGATATCCAAGTATATGCTGATGAGACTCGCCCTTTGCTCCAAGGAGCTCGTTTGACGGCTTGGGAACTTGTCCAAGATAAAATAGATGTTACTTTGATAATTGATAATATGGCGGGCTATCTAATGGCTCAGTCAAAGATCAATAAAGTCATAGTTGGAGCCGATAGAATAGCGGCGAACGGTGACACTGCCAATAAAATTGGGACATACAGCTTAGCAGTACTGGCAAAAAACCACTCAATACCCTTTTTTGTTGCTGCGCCTTTATCAACGATTGATTTCGACCTAAAAAACGGAAAACAAATTCCGATTGAAGAGCGAGCATCCTCTGAAGTTAGAAATGTGGTTGGAAGAAGAATTGCTCCTGCTAATGTTAAAGTAGAAAACCCGGCTTTTGATGTGACGCCGGCAAAGCTGATAAGTGCCATTATTACGGAGAAAGGCATAGTGAAACCGGCGCTTAGTGTAAACCTTAAGAGAATAGCAAATGCTTAACTTAAATCTTGTTACGGTCATAGCCAGTGTTGTTATTGTCTTGGCTATTGGCTATTTTGCAAAGAAAACAAAAATCTTTAAAAAAGAAGATGCCTCTGTACTAAATAATGTCATTATTTATATAGCTTTACCGGTTTTAATATTTAGAGGGATATATAGTGCCAGGCTCATCGGCTCTTTAACATACATTCCGATAATAGCTCTATCGATAACCAGCTTGCTTGTCGTAATAGCTTATTTGATTGCCAGAATCTTAAAGTTAGACAAACAGCTTACCGGAACTTTCATGCTTGCGGCTGCTGTTGGGAATACGGGTTACATTGCTTACCCGCTTCTTATTGAGCTGTTTGGCAATAAAGGACTAGTCAGAGGCATTTTTTATGACATGTTTGGCACTGTTATTTTTATGCTGACCATTGGAATTTTTATTTGTTCAAAATTTGGCAGCTCTGAGACAAAGCCAACTGTCATAAGATCTTTTGCATCTTTTCCGCCTCTCTATTTCTTAATCTTAGGATTTGCCATGAGAGGGGTTGTCTTACCCGAAGTTTTGATGAAATCTATCGATTTAGTCGCAAATATAACTATCGGGCTTATTTTAATTGCGGTAGGACTTTCGTTAGAAATTTCTAAAGCGGCTAAGCGCTACTTGCCCCTAATCTCCATAACATTTCTTTTAAAACTGCTAATGGCGCCGACATTTGCCTATATCTTAGCCTCATCTTTTAACTTACAGCCAATATCAATGTCCTCTGTACATTTAAGCTCATCGATGCCCACAGCACTTTTGACCTTAGTTTTTGGTCTGAAGTTCAAGTTAAATATCGAGTTCTTGTCAAGCGTCATTTTTATACTTACAATTGCTAGTGTAGTT
>JAUUWJ010000094.1 GCA_030589175.1 Actinomycetes bacterium | reverse complement strand
AAATCAGACAATAGAAAAAAGAAAATAGAAAGTAGAAAAACGACAAGTAAAAGCTAAAAAACCTTGAAAGATTTATTAAACAAAAAGATAAATTATTCTTATATATTTACAAGTATTTTTTAGTTTTTCTATTTTAGTTTTTATTTTGAAACGGGAGGTTGCGACGAACGACGAACGACGAACGACGAACGTTTCCAAAATAGGCATTATGGGTGGCACTTTTGACCCTATTCATTATGGCCATCTGGTAACGGCTCAAGAAGCGCATCATAAGTTTAAGTTGGATAAAGTAATCTTTATGCCGGTAGGTATCCCACCTCACAAGCACAGTGAAGAAGTAGTAGAGGCCAGGCAGCGGTATTTCATGACTATTATGGCTACTGAAGACAATGAAGCTTTTGAAGTCTCCGATATGGAAGTTTCTAAAAGCTCCCCTTCCTATACGGTTGAAACATTGATGGCGCTAAAAGAAATCTATAAGCAAAGCGAGTTCTATTTTATTACCGGTGCCGATGCTATAATTGAAATATTAACTTGGAAAGAACCGGAAAAAGCAGCAGCTCTAACTAAATTTGTAGCAGCTACCAGGCCTGGTTTTTCATTGAAAAAGTTTAAAGGCTCAATCAGCAAAATAAAGCCGGTACCCGAACTACATGAGCTTGAAGTTCCTGCTCTTGCAATATCTTCGACGGATATCAGAAGGCGCGTTTTACAAGGCAGACCGATAAGGTATCTTTTGCCGGACAAAGTTTGGCGTTACATACATAGTAAAAGTTTTTATCGTAACTAAAGGAAATCGTCAAATTGTAGACAGTACTATAATAAACAGTTTTAATTAGATAGTAGCCTTAATGAATTATGCGAAAAATTGATTTAGACGATCGTTCAAGATATGTAAAAAGACTACACAGCCGTGTCATGCGAAGGCGCCGCTTACAGATTGTTGTTTTAAGTGTAGTAGTAGCCGCTATAATGGTCTGGATTTCTGCAACCGCCTTTAATACCTTAAAAAACTTCAGATTTCCTTCTTTGAGTTTTGGCAAAAAAACAGTAGCAAAAAAAGCTAAGAAACCAAAGTACATTTTTGCTGTTATCGGCGTTGATCAACGTGAATATGAGCAGTATGTTTCCGGTATTTCCTTAATTGTTTATAATCCGGAAGATAAATCTATAAACAGCTTGGCGTTTAAGAAAGAAGTGCGTTTACAAATTCCCGGATACGGCCTTGATGTTTTAGAAAAAGCGCTTTTTGCGGGAAATGCAGCAGCTTTAGCTACTATTACGAATGTGACAGGCATAGATGTTAGTAAATATGTCATAGTAGATTCGGCTGATTATGGAATAAGCAAGGCAAAACTAAGAAAGTTCTTCTCTAAAGGGCTTGAAAGTAATATCAAAGAAGAAGAAAGGTTGGAGCTTTTAAAAGTATTCAAGAAAGTTGATGAATCAAAGATTAATGTTTTAGAAGCACCGACTAAGCTCATTGCTCTGGGGGATAAGCCCTATGAGCAGATAAAAAAGGATGAAATTAATCGTCTTGTAAGAGTTCTTTGGGATTTGGATAAACCGATAAAACGCAAGAAGGTGATTGTCCTTAATGGCGTAGGTACGAGCGGATTAGCTGGCAAGGTTGCAATAAAGCTTATTAAAACAAACTATGAAGTAATAGATATCAAGAACGCCAGCAGTTTCAATTATAAAAATACTTTGATTATTATTTATTCTCAATCAATGCAGAAACAAGCTATGAAAGTACAGAAGTTAATTGGGTACGGAAATATTATGTTAGAGTTAGACAAGCAAGGACTTACGGATATGACAGTAATAATTGGAAAAGACCATAAGAAGAGCGGACATTAGATATTGGATGTTGGACATTGGATAAAAACATAACAAAATACAAAAAATTTGCCAATTAAATCTAATGTCTAAAATCCAAAATCCAAAATCCGCTTTTTGGAGTTGATTGTATTAAAACAGCTGATCTAATAGATAAAATAGTAGCCCTGGCACTTTCTAAAAAAGCGCAAAACATAATTATTCTAGACCTCAAGAAAATCACCGAGATATTTGACTCCTTTATAATATTCAGTAGTACAAGTTCCAGGCATGTAAAGATACTGACCGATTATATTGCCGAAGAGTTAAAAAAAGATAAAATAAAACCGCTCTCTCGCGAAGGCAGCCCACAAAGCGGATGGGTGCTGCTTGATTATGGAGACGTAGTGATCCACATTTTCCTCGAAGAGACACGTAACTTTTATCAAATTGAACGCTTATTCAAAGATGCTAAAATGACTAAGATTGAATCTTGATTTGCGGTTGAGAATGTCTTTCTAACACCATTTGTGATAAAAGTCCTAGTATTAATTAAATGTTCTAATGCTCAATATCAATTTTCCATTACTTTGAGTCTTTGGCGCTGTGGAGATAGGGGGATTTGAACCCCCGACTTCTACGCTGCCAGCGTAGCGCTCTCCCGCTGAGCTATATCCCCTAGGCGCATATCCACTCGGCAGTTATGCTGCCGGGTAAACTAGCGCTAAAAAACAAATCATTTTGCGTCTTGCCCGGCTGTCTAATGACCAATCAATTTAGACGCCGGGAGCTATATCCCCGGGCGCATAGATACTCGGACGTTATGCCGCCCGGTAAACCATGCCAATTATTAATACCTACAAAGCTAGATTATTGTAACAAAACCATCGAATATTTTCTAAAAGTCAGTCCTTTTGCTAAAATTTGCACGTATGGTTAGCGAATATGACTTTCAAGCAATCGAAAAAAAATGGCAGAAGGAATGGGCTAAAGCTGACATCTACAAAGTAAGTGAGAAGTCAAAAAAGCCCAAAAAATATGTGCTGGAAATGTTTCCTTATCCTTCCGGTGAAATTCATATGGGACATGTCAGAAATTATTCTATCGGAGACACTATAGCTCGCTATTCTCGCATGCAAGGTTTTAACGTGCTTTACCCTATGGGCTTTGATGCTTTTGGCCTGCCGGCTGAAAATGCGGCAATTGAGCGGGGAGTACACCCTAAAGTATGGACATATGACAATACTGCTATCATGCGCACACAGCTTAGCCGCTTGGGCTTAAGCTATGATTGGGACCGCGAGATTACAACGGCTGATGTCGATTACTACAAATGGGGACAGTGGCTGTTTTTAAAGTTCTTAGAAAAAGGACTGGCTTACCGAAAGAAATCAAAAGTTAATTGGTGTCCGAAATGTCAAACTGTTCTTGCCAATGAGCAAGTGGAAGCTGGTTTGTGCTGGCGCTGTGAAACTGAGGTGGAAAGCAAACATCTTGAACAATGGTTTTTAAAGATAAGTGAATACACCGAAAAGCTGCTACAAGATATTGATACGTTAGAAGGCTGGCCGGAGCGGGTAAAGCTTATGCAGAAAAACTGGATAGGCAAGAGTAGCGGTGCTTACGTTAATTTTACTCTCAAAACTAATAAAGAAGATTCGCAAGAAGAAGTAATCACGGTTTTTACGACAAGACCTGATACACTTTTCGGAGCAACTTTTTTCCTGCTTGCTCCAGAACACTCATTGGTGGACAAAATAACAACTCCGGATAATAAGAAAGCAGTAGATAAATTTCGTAAAGATGTAACAAAAGTCTCAGAAATCGACCGAACGTCGGCCGAGGTTCCGAAAAACGGTGTCTTTACGGGTGCTTATGTTGTAAATCCCGTGAACAATGAAGAAATACCGGTTTGGCTTGCCGACTATGTAATGATGGAGTATGGAACGGGAGCTGTTATGGCTGTCCCCGCTCACGACCAAAGAGATTTTCAGTTTGCCCGCAAGTATTCGATTCCTATAAATATTGTTATTCAGTCGCCAGATGTTGAGCTTGATCCTGAAACTATGAAAGAAGCCTATATCGGGGAAGGGCAAATGATAAATTCGGCACAGTTTGACGGCACCTACAGCTTAGACGGCATTAAGAAAGTAAGCGAGTGGTTGGACAAACAAGGCAAAGGAAAACAAGCTGTCACTTACAAGCTTCGCGACTGGCTGATTTCCAGGCAAAGATATTGGGGTAATCCTATTCCGGTTATTTATTGTGAGAAGTGCGGTATGCAACCGGTTTCCTTGGAAGAGCTTCCGGTAGTTCTTCCTGAAGATGTTGATGTAAGTACAGGCGGCTCACCCTTAGCGAAAGATAAGAATTTTTATGAAACTACTTGTCCAGCCTGTGGTGGTAAAGCCAAGCGCGAAACTGACACAATGGACACTTTTATTTGCTCATCATGGTATTTTCTGCGCTATACCTCTCCAAGGGAAGATAAGTTGCCCTTTAGTAAAGAGGC
>JAUUWJ010000026.1 GCA_030589175.1 Actinomycetes bacterium | reverse complement strand
AGAACACTGAAACCGGCGCTTATAATAATCGACTTGATTTTGGGATTGGCGACAATGAAGCGAAAAGTGTCTTTAACTTCTTCGATAATACTGGGGTATTCATGCTTCTCTCTTTTCTTTTTGGGCAAGTGCATAAAGCCCAATATTGCTGCTGAAAGAAAAAACGTAAAAGCGTCTACATAAATAGCCGTGAAAGTTCCAGTCAAACCTCTTAGGAACGGAATAACCATTATTACCCGGTTAACCAGTAAGATTATTGTAGTTCCAACTCCCAGCCCCAAAAGCATGGTTACCTGGTTGACTGTAAAAGAAAGTGAATTGGCTTCTATTAGTTGCTCTTTTTTAACCAGGTTCGGAATTGAAGCATCTTTTGCCGGCACGAAGAAAAGAGTAAACATTTCCGAGAAAAATATTATGATGTAAACCAAAATAAGCCCGCCAAAAATTGATGCTAAAGGGAGTAAAGAGACTAACAGCCCCCGAACTATATCACTTATAATCATGCCTTTCTTGCGATCTACTCTATCGACAAGTGCTCCAATGAACGGACTGAAAATAAGGGAAGGGGCAACTTTAGAAATCCAAAGCCCTGCCAAAGCCAAAGCTGGGTTGAATCCTTTGGGAACAAGTGAGGTAATAAGAGACACCAGGATGCCGATAATTAACCAATCGCCGAAATTTGAAATACTTTGAGCAGAAACTAATATCCCATAATCTCTATTTGTTAATAATTCTCTATATGATACTTTTCTCGCGATTTTAATCCCCCGTTTTAGCAGATTTGTTTCTTGTTTTATTGATAATTGCTCTGTTCAGACTTGAATATATGTACTTGCCGTTCTAAGAGCATAACAATTCAAGTTTATGGTAAGCGGTAGCGTTGCCATGTGAGACGGCGCTTGCTCTATCATAACCGAAAGAGCCGTCGTTTTGCCGCCTAAACCCGATGCGCCTATTCTTAAATCATTAACTTCTTTTAATATATTTTCTTCAAGCTTCGCATACCTGGCATCTGTATTTGATTCCTTTATTTTTCTAAAAAGCGCTTTTTTTGACAGATGAGCTGCTTTATCAAAACTTGCGCCAATGCCTATACCGATTACTAAAGGAGGGCAAGATTTGGCTGCATATTCTTTTACATGTTTAATAATTATCTGTTTTAGTTCATCTTCTGAAGTCAAAGGGTTTAGCATAAACAAAGCTGAGCTGTTGTCAGAACCTGCTCCTTTTATGACCACTCTAATCTGTAACTTCTCTTTTTCAGTCGTAAATATATTAATATTTGCCGGAGTATTGCTGTTGGTATTCTTCCGTTCAAATAAAGGCTCAGCTACTATTGATTTCCTGAAAGGCTTCTCGCTATACGCTTGTTTCACAGCTTCATCGGCAATATCTTGGAGGTCATTTCTGAGAGCAATAGACACCGGCCAGATAAAATAAATATCAACATAACCCGTATCTTGGCAGATAGGTATGCCCTCTTTTTTAGCAATGCCAGCGTTTTCTATTAGCATTGTCAAAGCCTTCTTACCGTTAGGATTCTCTTCCTTCGCTCGCGCCTCTTTTAGCGCATCCAGCACATCTGGTCTTAAAGTTGTATTAGCTTTAACAACAAGCTCTTTAATTTTCTCTAGAAGAACTTCTTTTTTTACTTCGCTCATAACAATTTTAATTGTTCACTAAAAAGTTTGGCATTTTCTTTAAGTTTATTGTCTGAATCAGGACTTAAATCGAGCTCGATAATCTCTTCTATTCCTTTATCACCTATTTTAACGGGAACTCCCAAACAAACATCTTTTAGGCCATATTCTCCATCAAGATTAACGCAAGTATCAAAAACTGCTCTGCTATCTTCAATAATCGACTTACACATCAAATAAGCACCAGTTCCTGGCATATAATAAGCGCTGCCATTTCCAAGTAGTTTTACTATTTGAGCACCGCCATTTTTCGTGCTCTCTTTTAATTCTTTTATTTCACTTTCACTTAATGCAACAGATGCAGCTTCATCGTCTACAAAGATGTGTTCTGTCGGAATCACCATTTCATCGGAATGCATACCTAAAACATGGCTTTTTATTTTTCGAGCACTCTTTCCTGCCTTTTTTGCTGTAAAAAATTTAAAACGTGAATTATCGACAACCCCGGCCATCCCAAAAACTTTCCTGCGCTCAAAGCCGGTTTCTTTTAAAACTATCCAGGTAAGTAAATCCAGAGGATTAGAAACAACAATAACAATAGCTTGAGGTGCATTTTCCTTAATATCAGCAGCAAGCTCTTTGGCAATAGCTCCGTTGGTTTTTATTAAATCTTGACGGCTCATGCCTGGTTTTCTAGATATCCCAGCCGTTATCACTACAACTTTCGAGTCTTTTAGATCGACCATTGATTTACCAACACTTACGATACTTGAAGAATCAGTAGCAACAGAAGATTGCCCTATATCAAGCGCCTTTGCTTCGGCAATATTTTCAAACTTATCAAAAAGCATTATGTTTGCCAAAGAGTTTACCGCTAACAAAAAAGCACAGGTAGAGCCTACGTTACCGGTTCCGATAACACTTACTTTTTCCAAATCCGCATTAAACAATAGCTACTCCTTTTTTGACTTACAAAACTTTATTTTACCAAAAGAAGCCCCAAGCTATTACCTTATTTAGCATTTATTTGGCAATTAGAAAAAAACAAAGAAGTTAATAAATGAAGGTGTTGAATAAATTACTTTTCAGCCGCTTCTTTTTCCTCTTTTTTTTGTGTCTTAGTAGGACAATTAGGATCCAGGCATAGTACCCAAGGGCGAGCGCCTTTGGATATAACCTTGATTTTAGGTGCTTTACATTCCTCGCAAACCTCACCCAACGATATTACATCGCCCCGTTGAGGTAGCGGATATGTCGTTTTGCAATCAGGATAGCCCGCGCAGCCTACAAAACGCTTCTTCGTTCTCTTTGACCTGATTATCCTCAGCTGCTCTTTACAATTTGGACACTCACCTAAAACCTTATCTATCCTAATACCTTCTCTTATTTCACCAGCCAAGGATTCTTTTTTATCCTGCAAAGCCAACATAACCGCGCCTAACATTTTTCTGGAAGTATCGACTACATTATCTTGGCCGATTTCGCCGTCGGCAATTTTATCCATGTCTTTTTCAAGCTCAGCTGTCATCTCAGGACTCACGACTTTGGGCGCATGTTTTCCGAGAGCACTAGCCATACTCATACCAAGCTCTGTAGGAATAATAGGGTCACTATGTATATAGCTTCTGTAAAAAAGAGACTGTATAATAGCATGCCTGGTAGATTTTGTTCCAAGGCCTAACTCTTCCATAGTTGTTATGAGCTTTGCTTGGCTATAGCGTGGAGGCGGCTGTGTTTCTTTAGACTCTAAAATGCTATCAACTTTCTTAAGAACATCGCCTTCACTTAAATCGGGAATCTCTTCATCTTTCTTCCGAGAATAAATGTAATGCTTGAGCCACCCTTCCTTCAAAATTGTACGGCCGCGAACAAAAAACGGCTCCGAACCGCATTCAATATCTACTCTTGTCGTCTGGGTTACACTCTCCTCAGCCAAAGTAGCCATAAACCTACGTACAACGAGTTCATAAATCTTATACATAGCCGGATCGATATCATCTCGATTAACCAAGCCTGTCGGATGTATTGGCGGATGATCAGTTTCATGCTTCTTGCCCCGTGTTGCTATTAACTCTTTTTTAGCTAACAACTCTTCACTGAGTTTAGAAAATTGTGTGTTCTTGCCCACTGTTTTTAGTATATTTCTAAAATTCAGCGTTTCCGGATAAACTGTATTATCAACTCTCGGATAACTGATCCTGCCATCCATGTATAAGCCCTCGGCAAGGCGCATAGCTCGAGCCGGACTTATGCCAATTAAAGCAGAAGCACTTAAAAAAGCGGTTGTATTAAAGGGAGCCGGCGGGCGACCTTTCTTGCTTGTTTTCTTTGTCGCCACTACTTTTGCTTCATCGCCTAAATTAGTTAAAGCTTTCTTTGCTTCTTCTTCATCCAGAAAGCGCTCTGTCTTATGAGAAGCTTCAAGGTCAACTCCTTCCTTTGAAAAAGTAGCAAATATTTGCCAGTATGGCGTCGGCTTAAAATCTTTTCTTTCCTGCTCTCTTTTCGCTATCAAAGCCAAAGTCGGGCTTTGTACTCGGCCAACTGAAAGAAATTGCTTGCCCAATCTTGTTGTAGCAAGCGAAATGAATCTTGTTAGTGTCGCTCCCCATATTAAGTCAATATCTTGGCGCGCTCCTCCCGCTTTTGCTAAATCTTGATAAGGTTTTTCCAAGTTATGAAATGAATTAACAATCTCTTCTTTAGTTAAAGACGAAAAGCGAACTCTTTTTGCCGGAAACTCTCCTTTGGTTTCTTTTATGACATCAATAGCGTCTGCGCCTATAAGTTCGCCTTCCCTGTCAAAGTCGGTTGCAATAATAATCTGTTCTGCATCTTTTGACTGGCTTTGTAGTGCTTTGACTAGGTTTTTCTGAATCGGCTTTTTAATGAGTTTTGCATCTATCAGACTGGCAGGATCTACTTTTTGCCAGTTATCGTATTTTTCGGGAAAATCCACTCTTAATATATGACCCTTCAAGCCGATTGCTTTGGTCTGATCACCGTTATAATCAAACGAGTAAACCGGTATATTATAACTTTTTTCTTCTTTTACGCCGTCTTTGGCCAGAATATTAGCAATTCTTTTGGCCGTAATATTTTTCTCGCTTACTATTAAGGTTTTCATAATAATGACAAATTATAGTCGCAAACTTACATAAGTCAAAATTTGCCGGCAATTATTTGCCTATGTATTCTATTCGTAAAGAGCCGATAATACTTTAATGCCTCGCTTTTTCAGTCGATAAATTTTTGGTCTTTTCATTTTTCCCTTTGCTAAAATTTGAAAACCATTAAAGAAATAGGCTATCTTTAAAGACAAATGACTGAAGTCAAAGCAATTTTACAGAACGAGAACTTTTTATTTATTCCTATTCTTTTGGGCACGATAATCGCTGCTGCGGTTTTTGATTTCGGCTTGAGGAAATATTTTAAGTCAAGGAAAGATTTCGCTTTCGACAAAAGCATTTTGAAAATCATTAAAAAACCATTAAGTTTTTTAATAATTATTACCGGAATATATTTCGCTCTTGGTTCTCTATCCGTTATCGATCCTTATCAAAATATTATCGACAAAATATTCTTTATCCTTATTGTTTTAGCTGTAAGTGCTCTTGTTTCAGGCTTTACATCATATTTTATTGGACACTGGCTCAAAGTACAGAAAAAATACGAGAAAACTCCGCAACTTCTAAATAAGATTATCACAGTCATAGTATATGTACTCGCTCTACTCGTTATCTTAAGTTACTTCAAAATCGAAATGACGCCTATCGTAGCAACATTAGGACTAGGCAGTTTAGCTGTAGGTTTGGCTCTTCAAAGCACTTTGGCCAATTTTATTTCCGGCCTTCATATAATTTCTGACAGGCCTTTTAAGGTCGGAGACTTCGTAGAGCTTGAACAAAATGTTTCCGGCTATGTGGAAGACATTGGTTGGCGCTCTACAAAACTAAGGACCCTCCCCAACGCCATAGTAATAATCACCAATGCAAAGCTTGCCGAGAGCACAATAAAAAATATATCTCTCCCCCAAAAAGAAACTGCTGTTTTTATTGATTGCGGCGTAAGCTATGACTCGGACTTGGAAAAAGTTGAGAAAGTAGTCCTCGATGTAGCAAATCATATACAAAAAAATGTAGAGGGAGCAATAAAATCCTTTGAGCCTAAACTACGATTTCATGCTTTTGGCGACTCGAATATTAATTTCAAAGTAATCTTAAGGACAGAAAAGTTTGAAGATAATTACACTGTCAAGAGCGAGTTTATCAAAAGCTTAAAAAAGAGATTCGACGAAGAAAAAATTGAGATTTCCTGGCCGGTTCGAATTATCCGCCACGAAAACAAAGTCCACAAACAAAATTCCTAGAACTCATCTCATAAATGCGACGAAAGCGAAATTTCGGATTTTCGAGCGAGACAAGGAAGATGAGTAAAAAGCCCGGAAGCGTAGCTAGTGCTACATTGAGGACTTTTTGCGAAGTCTGACACCGTCGCAGCCGAAAAGCCACAATTGCAGCCGGAGCCATTTATAAGATGAGTTCTAATTAAATTCCTCTAATAAATCCTTAACTTCTTCATCGGTTGTCTGCTCGAAAAATTGATAAAACTGACCCACAGCGTAAAACATAGCCGGTGTTTGTAAAACTATGACTTCATCTGCTTCCTTTCCAAGCATTAATTTGCTCTCTTCGGGAGCTACAGGCACTGCCAGGATGACCTTTTCGGGATTTTGCTCTTTTAGAGCCCTAACGGCAACAGTTGCCGTTGCTCCTGTTGCCAAGCCGTCGTCAACAAGTATCGCAATCTTGTCTTCTACCGATAGGCTTTTTTTGCCTCTCAAATAACTTTTTTCACGCCTTTTAATTTCTTCAACTTGGTGCCTTATTTCCTCTGTAAGATATTCGTTTGTAACACCCAGAGTTTTAATAATCCGCTCATTTAAAAAAGTGCTGCCCTCTCCTGCTACTGCTCCTATTGCCAGTTCTGGATTATCAGGCGCACCTATTTTTCGGGGAACTATGATTGTGAGAGGCAATTTTAGCTCTTTGGCGACTTCTGCTCCGATAACCACCCCGCCCCTGGGAATCGCAACAATTACCGAATTATCTTTTAGATAGCTCAACTCAGAAGCCAGTAAATTGCCTGCTTCTTTTCGATCTTTAAACATATTTCAATAATACCCCTTTGGCTAATGTTATGTTTTGCCAAAGTTAAAAAAGAGCAAACAAATTTTACTTATAACTTTTTCACCACTATCGGTTTAAAACTCTTATTTTTTTCTAAGCGGCGGTCAATAATTCTTACTGCGGGAAAAGACAGGGCAAAGACCAATAGCGCAAATAAAATTGCGATGTCTGTTGACAAACTTAAAGCACGTACTATCAGCAAGCCAATAAAGTAACCAGCTATTAGAAAAATAAGAGGTAAAAGATAAACTATAATAGCGCCGATCATAATATTTTTAGGTTTGTTATCTATTAGGACTGTATCTCCCTTTTTAGCCCTGACCTTATTTTCGACATCTTTTAAGATAGCCTCATTGCCGACTATCTCACAGCCCGCACACCTTTTACAGGCATCAGTAGCTTCTAAACGTATCGTTACCTTATTATCTTTGGAATTTATTACTAACCCTTTTTCCATAATTTAATGAAGATTTCGTTAAATAATATCTGCTAACCCTAACGTTAAATGCTACTTTGCAGACGCTAGTTTCTTTCTGAGCTTGTTAACGCCAGTATAGATTTTCTCGTCTAACTGCTCGCTATCGCTCTTATTAAAACGTATTTTCCCATCGATGACAGTTAGCAAAACATCAGCACTACTACATGTGTAGACTACGGCTGAATATGGATCGGGAGCGGGCAATTGATAGCTTTGACTTAGATCTACAGCTATTAAATCAGCGCGTTTTCCGGGCGTCAGGCTGCCGATTTTTTTCTCTAAATCTAAGACTTCAGCTCCTCCAAGCGTTGCCATTCTAACAAAATCTTGAGCTGCCAGACCATCCATAGATTGCGTATGTGCACGTTGCAGTAATAATGAATGGCGCATTTCCTCAAATAAATCCATCGTATTATTACTAGCCGGGCTGTCCGTTCCTATACCTATCTGCAAGCCTCTCTGCTTAAATTTCTTTAGAGGAGCTATTCCCATCCCCAGTTTTGAAGCACAACGAGGACAATGAACTATTTTAACTTTATTTTTCACAAGCACATCTAGATCCTGTTCGTCGACGTGAATACAGTGAGCAGCAATTGTAGGAGTCTTAAAAACATCCCATTGAGCAAGATATTTAACCGGAGAAGTTCCCATTGGTTGCCATAAAACATCATTCCAGCCCAGAAGTTCTTTAAAGCGATGAGCCAATGGTCCGCTGCCGTACTT
>JAUUWJ010000130.1 GCA_030589175.1 Actinomycetes bacterium | reverse complement strand
CTAGTAATAGCAAGAATTAATCATATATAATGAGTGCTTACCAAGGAGGCAATATATGAGTACTAAAGATAATTTGGGAGCGGCTTTTGCCGGGGAGTCTCAAGCCAATAGAAAGTACTTAGCTTTTGCTAAGAAGGCTGAAGAAGAGGGCCACACTCAAATAGCTAAACTTTTCAGAGCGGTAGCCGATGCCGAAACTGTTCACGCTCACAATCATCTAAATGTTCTCGGCGGTGTAAAATCTACCAAAGAAAATCTTGAAGCGGCTATTAAAGGGGAGACTTTTGAATTTGAAAAAATGTATCCGCAATTTATCGAAGAAGCTAAAACCGAGGAGCAAAAAGAGGCCTTAATATCTTTTATGCGGGCTAATAAAGTCGAGCAGGAACATGCTGATCTCTATAAAAAAGCTCTTGAGAACTTAGGCAACAATGAAGAAGCGGATTACTATGTTTGTCAGGTTTGCGGCTATACGGCTAAGGGAGTTGCTCCTGACAAATGCCCAATTTGCGGCCAGCCAAAAGAAGTATTTAATAAAGTAGAATAGAGCGTTTATACTAAGTTTTAATAGCCTATTAATGATTAGGGAAAGGAGAGGCTATGAAGCTTAGTACGACGTATCAAGAGAACGAGAAAATGCTGGCAAAGTATGCAAACGAAGGCGTTGCTGGCGGAGAAAACACCTCACCCCCCTTCCGATGGGAAGACGCTCCTGAAGGAACAAAAAGCTTTGCTCTGTCTATTGTGGATCACCACCCGATTGCCCAAGAGTTTATCCACTGGTTAGTAATTAATATTCCTTCGAGCGCTAGCTCGGTTGAAGAGGGAGCTTCCGGAGACGGTATGCCGGCAGGCTCAAAAGAGCTTAGCACTACTTATGGTACTCCAGAATATGGTGGCCCTAGGCCCCCAGCCGGAACGGGCGATCATCCTTATGAAACAACTATTTATGCCCTAAACGTAGAAGAGCTAGATTTAGCTGAAGATTCAACCATTGATGAATTCCTAGAAGCAATTGAAGGAAAAGTATTAGCAAAAGCCAGTCTCACAGGCATGTTTGCACAGTAAAGTAAACGTCAGAATCCAGATGTCTGATTCTGGAATAATTGGGTGGATTAGCAATTGAAGATTGTAGGCTGGTGACTGGAGGTTGTACAATGTAGCTATGGCTTTTGAGCAACAACCTTTGGGAAAAACCGGTCTTAAAACGGCTCGATTGGGTATTGGCGTCGGCTATCATATAAACGGCAAGTCGATGGCTTGGGCAATAGAAAACGGCATTAATTATATCTTCTGGGGCTCAATAAAGTTCCGCACGGTACCCAAAGCCTTAAAACTACTGGGAAAAAATCGAGATAAGGCAATAATCGCGGTTCCTTGCTATGGCCATAAATTTATCCCTTTAAGTCGTTGGGTTACTTTTACAGTCAATAGCGCTTTAAAAGCATTAAAAAGAGATTATCTTGATATATTTCAATTGGCCTATATTCCTAAAATACCCTCAGATTCACTAATAGAGGCTATGCTTAAGCTAAAAGAGCAAGGAAAAGTAAGACACTTAGGAATTACAACTCACAACCGCAAACTGGCTACCGAGCTATTTAAGAATAAAGATTTCGAAATATTTAACATCCGCTACAATGCGGCCAATAGAGGAGCGGAAAAAGAAGTATATCCCTATGTTGATAATCAGGTTATTGTAAATTATAATTCCACGCGCTGGGGACAGCTGTTGAAGTCAATAGCAGGCTGGCCTGAAAACAAACCTGTTCCAAAGGCTATTGATTGTTATCGCTTTGTTTTAAGCCGTCCCGAAGTAAGGCTTTGCTTAATGGGGGTCTCCAACTTAAGACAGTTAAGAGGAAACGTTAAGGCACTCGAGAAGGGTCCAATGTCTGAAGAAGAGCTCCAGTGGATGCGAGAATTTGGAGATATGGTTTACAACAAAAAAAAGCATTTTATGGATTCAAAGAAAATCTCTCCCGCAAAGCCGGAATAAAATCGTATATCGATTGGCATCCGTGGTTCGTAATTCGTATATCGTGTTTCGTGGTCAAAAATAACTAGTCTAGTTTATCTTCTTCTCTAATACTTTGCGCAGTTTGTTAATCATCTTTCTTACCCTTAACAAATTGGAAGTAGCGTTTTTATATTGTTCTATACTTAGCATATTAAGCTCTTTTGATATTTGTAAAAGAGTGTTTAGTTCTGCGGCTGATCCATTAGCAATGTTTAGGAACCTAACATAGTCTTTTGTAGAATTTCTATAAAAACCCTCAGATACATTAGCCGGAATTGAAACCGCACATCTTCTCATTTGCGAAGTAGTTCCAAATAATTCTTCTTTAGGAAAAGTCTTTGTCAAAGTATAGATAATATTAACTAGTTTTAATGCAACTGAGTGTAAGTCAAGTTCCTCAACATTCTTCATACTTAATATATTCGTCATTAGTTGGCAATCACCTTCTTATTTTTTCAAGTTTTTATATTTTTTGCACGAGCTACGGTCGCCGAGTTACGAACTACGATTAATTGGTAAAAAAACAGATAAAAGCTATTGACAAAACCGCTTAGAGTGGGTATACTAATGCAACACGTATATTTTTGCGGAAACTTGACTGGCTTAGGAAATCCTTTTCCAGAAATCACTTTAAATTTTCGGTAGAGAATTTTTATACTTTTTTTAAGGAGATGAGAGATTTGAAAAAATTAATTACTGTAATAACTTTATTATCTTTAATGCTGATCTTGGCGCCATCATCAGCTTCAGCCTTATTCCATGATCGCGTGAAAGTAAAAGCTCTGGCAAAACTTAACGTTAAAGATGATGAAGCCGGAAATCTTGTTACAGGTTCAGGAACCATAAGAGCTATTGGTAAAATTAAGCAAGCGGATATAGAGGAAATACATATAGATGTTAGTCTGGACAAATATGTCTATACCGGTTGGGATAATCAGGATTCAGTTTCCAAGACAGATTTTGGGGTGAAACATGTTTCTTCTTCTATAGGCGGCAATACTTATGCTGTCCAGACTGGATGGAGAGTAGTGGTAAACGGCTACATAATTGCAAACGGAGTAAGAATTGATGCCGAAACTGATACGAAAAAATGGATCTCAACAATTAATACTGCTCCTGTAGCGAACGCCGGTGGTCCCTACAATGCTCTGTTAGGTGATGCCATAAACTTTGTTTCAAACTCTGGCGATCCGGATCCGTACGGCTACATAGTAAGTTATTTGTGGGATTTCGGTGACGGCTCAACAAGTACCGATGAAAATCCTACTTATACTTATACGTCGCCTGGAACATATAATGTGAGCTTGATTGTGACAGATGACAAAGGCGCTATTGGAACCGATATTACCACTACTACTGTCACCGAACCGCCTAGCGGAGGCGGGACTCCGGGATACATTTCCCCGCTTCAGGACAGGGGTTTTGAATGGTGGGGGACAACCGGTGGCTTGC
>JAUUWJ010000003.1 GCA_030589175.1 Actinomycetes bacterium | reverse complement strand
TCATGATTTCATTTCCATCAATAGGTGGCAGAATTTTAGCAATTTCTTCTTCTTCATTCAGTTTATCGATTCGATTTTCAAGATCTTTTATTAACTCTAAATTACGTTGAGCTTTTTCAGGAAACCTTGTCGTGCAATCAGCTATTGCCAGCTTGTTTAATCTTGATAATAATTCCCCGGCATCTCTGGCATAGCGCTTTACCGCACTATCCGTCCAACCCATAGCATAGTTATATGGCCTCAAATGAAGCCTTATTAGTTTTGATACTTTTTCGATAATGTCTTTTGGATATCTTAGCTCCCGTAGCCTTTTACGCGCCATTCTTGCCCCTACCACATCGTGTCCGTAAAAATGCACATTCCCTTTCTCGATTGTCTTGGTTGAAGGCTTTCCAATATCATGAAGCAAAGCTGTTAGCCTTAGAATCAAATCAGGCTCGGTGTTATACACTACCTTGAATGTATGCTCCAAAACGTCTTTATGGTGATGCTCATCATCTCGAGTCATCTTTAAAGAAGACAGCTCGGGAACTACATATTCAGAAATGTCAATTTCCACCATTAAACGAAGAGCGCCCGGAGCAAAATCTCCTAGCAAAAGTTTAGACAATTCATCTTGTATTCTTTCTTTGGAAATTATCGCCAGCCTCTCTTTTAGATCCCCAATCGCTTTAAGAGTATCTGGATCTATCTTAAAACCCAACATTGCAGAAAAACGCAGAGCTCTCAGCATCCTTAGAGGATCATCGGTAAAACTTTTTTCCGACGCTTGGGGAGTTTTTAGTATTAAATCATTTAGATCGTTTATGCCATTATGCGGGTCAATAACTTTTCCATCAGGTAAACTTATTGCAATTGCGTTAACGGTAAAATCGCGCCTTTTTAGATCTTCTTCAATTGTTTTTGAATAAGTGACTTTAGGGTGTCTGCTTTCAGGTTCATAAATTTCGGAACGAAAAGTAGTAATTTCCGCTTTCTTACTATTTTTTGAAAAGCCAATTGTTCCATACTTCTTGCCTACCGTCCAAATTTCATCAGAAAAGTCCTTTACGATTTCCTCAATCTCTTCAGGCAAAGCATCCGTTGTTAAATCAAAGTCTTCATGAGCTCTATTAATAAATACATCCCTTACACTGCCACCTACAAGAAATAACGAATGGTCTGCATCGGAAAATAATTTGCTTAGCTTTCCTATAAGACCGTTTTTTAGAACCTGTTCTATAGCTTTATTCGCGCTCATATCAACTTATAGAGTAACTTAGTTTGGAGATAGCAAACAAGCTTTTATTAGCTTTCTGCCGGGCGAAGTTTTTTTGGAGAGCGTACTTTTTTGCTTTTTGAAGATTTTTTTCTCACCGGTATTTTATGTTCCGGATTTTTATCAGACTTAATTTTAACGTTCTTTCCTTCAAGCAAGTCTTCAAGTTTATCTTTTTCCAATGTTTCATGCTCAATAAGATTTTTCGCTATCGATTTCAAGATTTTCATCTTTTTCGTAAGAATATCGTGCGCTTTTTCCCAAGCGCCATCGACTATTTTTCTTACTTCCTTATCGATTTGATAAGCAATTTCGGGAGAGTAATCAGGGTTATGGGTAAGTTCCTTTCCTAAAAACACTTGTTCTTCTTTTCGGCCTAATGTAAGCGGACCAAGTTTGTCGCTCATGCCGTACTGGCATATCATTTGCCTCGCTATTTTTGTTACCCTCTCCAAATCATTTTGAGCGCCTGTAGTCGAATCTTTAAATATCATTTCCTCAGCTACACGGCCCGCTAGCAACATTGCAAGCTCGTCATATAATTCAGTTTTCGCAACGAGATACCTATCTTCTGTTGGTAGGGTTAATGTATAACCAAGCGCTTTTCCTCTAGGAATTATTGAGATTTTATGAACAGGATCAGTATTTGGCAATACATGGGCCACCAATGCGTGCCCTCCTTCGTGATACGCAATAACTTGTTTTTCCTTATCGCTGATTAAACGAGTTTTTCTTTCCGGGCCAGCTACAACTCTGTCTATAGCTTCTTCTAGCTCAATCATATCTATTTTCTTTTTTCCATGCCTTGCCGAAAGTAATGCAGCTTCGTTTACCATATTGGCTAAATCCGCACCGGTAAATCCCGGGGTACGTCTCGCCAGCACATCCAAACTGATATTTTTGGCCAAAGGTTTGTTCTTTGCATGCACTTTTAATATACCCAATCTTCCCCTTAAATCAGGTCTATCCACAACTATCTGACGGTCAAATCGGCCGGGACGCAATAAGGCTGGATCTAAAATATCTGGACGGTTAGTCGCCGCTATCAAAATCACATTGTCTTTAATATCAAAGCCGTCCATTTCAACTAAAAGCTGGTTTAGAGTCTGCTCTCTTTCGTCATGACCTCCGCCTAAGCCTGCTCCCCTGTGTCTTCCCACAGCATCTATTTCATCCATAAATATTATTGAAGGAGTGTGAGTTTTGGCCTGCTCAAATAAATCTCTTACGCGAGAAGCTCCTACGCCAACAAACATTTCTACAAAATCACTTCCGCTAATGGAGAAAAACGGCACTCCTGCTTCACCAGCCACAGCTCTCGCCAGTAATGTCTTTCCGGCTCCCGGCGGGCCGTACAGTAAAATACCTTTTGGAATCTTTGCTCCCATTGATTGAAACTTTCCGGGGCTTGCAAGAAAATCTTTTATTTCTTTTAGTTCCTCAACCGCCTCATCAAGACCAGCCACATCTTTAAATGTTACTTTTGGGGATTCTTTACTATGCCGCTTAGCCTTGGACTTCCCAAAAGACATTACCTTTGAGCCACCGCCCTGAACTTGCTGCATAATGAAAACCAGTACGAATATTATTAATCCGCCTATGAGAAGCAAAGGAATATAATCGGTCCAGGTAAAACTCTGGGTATTTGGATCTACCTGAAAATCTACTTTATTTTTCTGCAAGAAACTTTGAACCGGAAAATCTTCGGCGTAGTAAACGCGAAATTTTTGGTTATTCTTCAAATCGCCTTCAACAGTCTGCTTTTTTGTAAAGATTATTGCTTTTTCAATTTGCTTATTATTAACTAACTTTACAAATTTGTTGAAGCTCTTTATTTCATTGACCTTAGGTTGACCAAAGACAGCAAATGTTAAATAAATTGCTACCATTAACAACACTAAATATATTACGCTGCTTCTTAACAGTTTCTTATTCAATTTAAAACCTCAAAACGCAAAGTAAACATATATTAGCATTTATATCTTTGTTGTTCCAATCTAAGTTGCTCTTCCGGATACTTTTCCCCTGTCTTATATTTAAGCTAACCGCTTATTGGCTTTTATTGTTATCTTCGTTATTTTAGCCTTGATACTTTAATCCATTCCTACCCATAATTAGATAATATATGAATGGTCTTAATCTTGAACAAAAAATTCTTACTTTTATTGAAGGCAATAGCCTTATTAAAGACGGCGATAAAGTCATTTTGGCGGTTTCCGGCGGACCGGATTCTGTTAGTTTAACCCTTGTCTTAAATGCCCTAAGGCAAAATCTAAATATAAAGCTTTATATTTTTCACCTTGACCACCAGGTAAGAGCGGATTCAAAAAAAGATAGAGCTTTTGTTAAAAAGCTTGCTAAAAAATTTGATATCGAATTTTTTGCTTTCAGCAGAAACGTTGAATCTTTTTCTAAAAGAAATAAATTAACTCTCCAGGAGGGAGCTCGCCAGATTCGCTACGATCTTCTCTTTGATCTGGCAAAAAAAATAAATGCCGATAAAATAGCGACCGGTCATCAAGCAAACGATCAAGTAGAAACATTTTTTCTCCGGCTTTTAAGAGGCGCTGCGCTTACCGGGCTACAATCCATACCTCTCAAAAGAGATAGCATTATCAGGCCTTTGCTTGAAATTAGCCGCAATGAAATTCTTCAATACTTAAAAGAGCAAAAACAAGAATTTTTGACTGATCCATCAAACATAAAACCAATTTACTTGCGAAACAGGGTCAGGAATGAATTGATCCCTGTTATTAAAAAGTTAAACCCAACATACCAAAGTGTTTTGTTAAGCAATATTTCATTGATAACAGAAGAAGAACAATTGCTCGACCTGCTCGCAAAAGAAATATCTGAAGAATTTTTTGAAAAAAACAAAGAATCAATTTCTATAAAGCTTAATGAATTTATTGGCTTAAACAAATCTTTAAAACGAAGATTGTTGAGAGAAGCGATCCTCAAAGTCAAAGGCAACCTAAGAGGAATAGAATATAAGCACTTGCAATTAACTTTGGAAAACATCGATCATTTCGGGTTTACCTTAGAACTACCCGATAATTTATTAATTTACAGAGACTACAAAGACTTGGTTATCACATTAAAAAGTGCCTTTAAAGCAAAACCAATTAAGAAACAAACATTTAATCCGGAAGAAGAAATCGAGGTCAAACCTATTGATCTTTTACTTAAGACAAAAAAAGTTAAAAAATGCCAGTTTTCACAGTTTATAACCTGCTTAGATTATGGTAAAATAAAGCCGCCTTTAACAGTTAGAGGTCGAAAACCTGGCGACCGGTTTCAACCTCTTGGTATAAAAGGAACTAAGAAATTGCAGGACTTTTTTGTTGATTTAAAGGTTCCTAGGCATCAGAGAGACTCTATTGCAATTGTAGAAGATAGCGAGAAAATAATCTGGGTTGTAGGTTTTGAGATTGATGAAAGAGTAAAGGTAGACGAAAAGACTAAAAGTATCTTGAGAATCGAGATTGGGTAGTCGAATTGACAACAAAAACATCTGTCATAATTAAGCCTAAAGTTAAAGTACAGCCTTACATCGGTGATATTCTTATAAGCAAAAGAGAGCTTAAAAGCCGCATAAAAGAACTCGCGAATCGAATAAAGAAAGACTACCACGACAAAAACCCGCTTGTTATAGGTATTCTCAAAGGAGCAGGCTTATTTCTATCGGACCTTGTAAGAGAAGTGGGTATAGATCTGCAGATAGATTTCATGATGGTTTCCAGCTACGCCGCATCCACTAAAACCAGCGGGATTGTTAGGATAACAAAAGATCTTGACGAAGATATCGAAGGGCGCCACGTTTTGATAGTGGAAGACATTATCGATAGCGGTCTCACCCTTTCTTATCTGAAAAGAAATTTAAAATGCAGAAATCCGGCATCATTAGAAATCTGTTCTCTATTAAAAAAGAAAAGTAGACAAAAAATTCCTACAGAAGCAAAATATTTAGGTTTTGAAATTCAAGATATATATGTTGTCGGTTATGGACTTGACTATAAGCAAAGATTTAGAAACTTGAAAAACATCCGAATCCTCAACAATCCGCCAAAAAACAATGGTTTCTAAACCGAAGCTGCTTGCTTCACTTCTTTTTCAATAATAGAATCCGAGCCCAAAAGCTCCTTTAATTCGGATATTAAGCGATTATGCTTGCTTACCTTGAAATCGGGGCCTATTTTAATTCTTGTTAGAGAATCATTTTCGGCAAGCTCTACGAACACCGGCATCTGGCCCGGATTAGACCTTAATATATCTTTTAGCCTATTAATATTTGCTTGTGAGCAATGCGAAGAATTTATCCTAATTAAAAGAATCTTTTCAACGTTTACGCTTTGAACTTTTTTATTGCCATTTTTTATATCATTGAGCTCCATAGCGATTAGCTTGCTTTCGTTTTCCTTTTTATCAAGCCTTCCCTTGACGGAGATTATCTTATCCTCGTCAAGTAAATCTTTGTGCTTTTTGAAAAGCGATGGAAAAACAATTACCTCAAGCGACGCTCCCATATCTTCTAATTCAACAAACGCCATCAAATCACCTTTTTTAGTTGTGATCATTCTGATATGGGATATCATACCTGCAACTGATTTTACCGAACCATCTTTTTCTTCTCTTAGCTCCAGTAAACTTATATCACTATTTTGCCTTAACTCATTCTCAAGACCCTTTAACGGATGGCCGCTTACATATAGACCGAGCATCTCTTTTTCATAAGCAAGCATTTGCCCTTTGTCCAGCTGTTTATCCGGCACAGATTCGGCAAAAAAGCTATCTTTTTCATCGTTTTGGTCATCAAACAAACTGAATTGTCCCTTTTCTACATCTTTTTGGCGCCGGTCTCCTCTCTCCATAATCTGCTCAAAAACAAGTAACAAACCTCCCCGCTTATAATTTAAATAGTCAAAGGCTCCCGCTTTTATCAAGCTTTCCATGCATCGTTTATTTATGACCGATAGATCAACCCTCTCACAAAAGTCCGTAATTGACGCAAACTTACCTTTCTTGTTTCGACCTTCAATTATTGCCTTTATAGCTGCCGAGCCTACATTTCTTACAGCGGATAAGCCGAAACGTATTGTCTGGCCAACTGCTGTAAAATCACTTCCGCTGGAATTAACATCGGGCGGAAGAACTTTGATTTTCAGACGTCTGCACTCATTTACGAAAGCGGCAACCTTGTCCTTGTTATCCTGTATCGAAGTGAGCAAGGCTGTCATAAACTCCGTTGGATAATGTGTTTTCAAATAAGCTGTTTGATAAGAAACTGCCGCGTAAGCAGTACTGTGAGACTTATTGAAACCATATCCGGCAAAGTGACTTACCAAATCAAAGATATATCCAGCAATTTTTTTGTCGATTTTGTTTAAGGTTGCTCCATAAACAAATTTCTCCCGCTGTTTTTTCAAGACCTCCGGCTCTTTCTTACTCATCGCTTTACGTAAAATATCAGCTTCTGCCAAAGAGAAATTTGCCATCGTTGAGGCAATTTTCATAACTTGTTCTTGGTAGACGATTATTCCGTAAGTTTCTTCCAGAATTTTTTCCAATGTAGGATGCTCGTACTTGATCGACTGCAAACCACGTTTTCTTTCAACAAAATCCTTTACCATTCCACTGCCAAGCGGACCGGGACGGTAAAGAGCCAGGATAGCAATCACATCGCTAAAATTAGTCGGTTTCAGATCTCTTAATAATGAACGCATACCGGAGCTTTCTAACTGAAAAACTCCTATTGTTTCTCCCTTGCGTAACAAATCAAATGTCTTTTCATCATCAAAAGAAGCCTTTTCGATATCAATCTCTTTCCCTTTGTTTCTTTTTATGCTTTCACAAGCATTGTTTATTACAGTAAGCGTACGCAAGCCCAAAAAATCCATTTTAAGCAAGCCAATTTTTTGGATATCTTCCATCGGCAATTGTGTTACCAACTCACTATCGCCTTTTTTCTGGATAGGCGTATAGTCTGTAAGTTCGTTAGCAGCAATTACAACACCGGCAGCATGAATTGAGTCCTGCCTTACCAAACCTTCTAACTGTGCCGCCATGTCTAAAATCTTCTTGAATATCTCGTCAGTTTCATATGCTTGTTTAAGTTCAGCTGAAGTTTTTAGAGCTTCTTCAATCGTAATTCCCAACACTTCGGGAATCATCTTGGCTAGCTTGTCGACCGTTCCATATGGGATATTAAAAACTCGGCCAGCATCTCTCGTAGCTGCTCTTGCCGCCATGGTTCCAAAAGTGATTATTTGCGCAACTTTATCTTCACCGTATTTTTTAGCAACGTAGTTTATTACTTCATTTCGGCGCTCATAACAAAAATCAATATCAATATCAGGCATGCTTATTCTTTCTGGGTTTAGAAAACGCTCAAATAACAATCCGTGTTCCAACGGATCAATGGTTGTTATATCAAGCACATAAGAGACAATACTTCCGGCAGCACTACCGCGTCCCGGACCTACTTTTATGCCTTGCGATTTGGCAAATGCTACAAAGTCCCAAACAATAAGAAAGTACGCGGCAAAACCTGTTTTCTTTATGACATCAAGCTCATATTTCAATCGTTTTCTTACTTCATCACTAACCTTCGGATACTTTTCTCCTAATTTCTCATAGCAAAGTTTCTCCAGATAATCTTCGAGGGGTATATCATTTTTCAGTTTGTATTTGGGAAGAAAAGTCTTTCCTAGCTCAATTTCAACGTTACACTTTTGGGCTATTTCTAGCGTATTATCTATCGCATCCTTGTACTGGCCGAGTACCTGAGTCATTTCCGCTGCAGACTTAATATAGAATTCTTGTGTAGAAAATTTAAGTCTTTTTTGCTCTTCTAAAATTGAGCCGGTTTGTATGCACAACAAAACGTCCTGGGCAACTGCATCTTCTTTTCTAATATAGTGACTATCGTTCGTTGCTACAGTAGGTAGGCCTACTTTTATTGCCAAGCTATTCAGAGCCTTATTTAACTCTTCCTGGCCTTTCAAGTTTTGATTTTGAAGCTCGATGTAGAAACTTCCTTTATATATATTATGGAATTTTTTAGCCGTTTCCTCGGCCTCTTTTTCCTTTCCTGCTACCAATAAATCGGCAAGAACACCAGAATAACATCCGCTAAGAGCAATTATCCCATCGTTTAATTTTTCTAATACCTCAACGTCAACTCTAGGTTTGTAATAGAACCCGTCAATAAATCCCAAAGAGCTTAATTTCATCAAGTTTCTATAGCCCGTGTTATTTGCCGCAAGCAAGGTCAGGTGAGTTGGCTTATCGTCTTTTCCGGCGCTTTTATCAAAACGGCTTCGGGCAGCCACATAAACTTCACAACCTATTATCGGCTTTACATTTTGTTTTAAGGCTTCTTGGTAAAACTTAATGACGCCATACATAACTCCGTGATCAGTTAGAGCAATTGCCGGCTGGCCTAGTTTCTTAGCTGTTCCAATCATATCTTTTAACCGAGAAGCACCATCTAAAAGAGAGAACTCTGAATGATTATGAAGATGGACGAATTTATCTTTTTTAATTATTACGTCAGTTTCTCTTTTCTTGTCTTTGTTGCTATTGCTTTTTACTGGTGTATCGGTAGGCTCTTTGTCCATGTGTTAAATTTTATTTTAGAACAAGCGCATGTCTTTTAAAAGAAGTTTTATATGTATTTTATGCTAAAATTTCATCTAGGTATTAGATTTTATTTAATTATTGCTGAGAAATTATATCTAAATCTATTCTCTGACTTATGGAAAATATCTGGGCGCCTTGGCGCATGAAGTACATTAATAAAGAACATAAAGATTATGGAAAGTGCATTTTCTGCGAAAAACTAGCTGATGACAAAGATAGCGAAAATTTAATTCTTCACCGCGCAAAATTCTCTTTCATAATTATGAACTTATATCCTTATATAAGCGGCCATCTTATGGTTCTCCCCAACAAACATACAAGTGATTTTATAAGCTTAACCGAGAATGAATCTATTGAAATTAATGCCATGCTAAAAAAGAGTATAAAAGCTCTTGAAAAAGCTATTTCACCTCATGCTTTTAATATAGGCCTTAACCTGGGACGTCAAGCAGGAGCCGGAATTGCCGAGCATATCCATTGGCATATAGTGCCAAGATGGGAAGCAGATACTAATTTTATGCCGATAATCAATGATGCTAGAATAGTCCCTCAATCTCTTGAAGATACTTATCAATTATTAAAGAAGGCTTTTGATGACGGATAAACGACTTAAAAATAAAATGGTAGATGAGTTATTTGACGCAATCCTTACCTTAAAAAATCGTGAGGACTGCTACAGGCTCTTTGAGGACCTTTGCACCGTAGGTGAAATGCACTCTTTGGCTCAACGCCTAAGTGTTGCTAAAATGCTTGATCAGGGTTTCAAGTATGACGATATCGTCAAAGAAACAGGAGCTAGCACGGCAACTATTAGCCGGGTAAAGAGATTTCTCGACTATGGTGCAAATGGTTACCGACAGACAATCGATAGAATAAAAAAGAAAAAATCAAAAAAATAATCTCTTTTAGGAGGAAGCAATATGACTGACAGAAAAGAAATACCGATTAACCTGACACCTGAGCTTCAGACAGGTGTTTATGCAAACAACATGTTTGTAACCCATAATAAAGAGGAGTTTGTAATGGACTTTATCTTTATGGATCCTCAATTGGGATCAGTTGTATCTCGAGTCGTTTCAAGCCCAGGACACATGAAAAGAATACTTTCGGCTCTAAATGAAAATATCAAAAAATATGAAATGAGGTTTGGGAAGATCGAAGAGGCCCAGGCTCCCAAGGGTAAGATAATAGGTTTTAACCCGCCCTCCAAAGAGAAATCATAATTCATTGTTCGTTGTTTGCATGGATTGTAACACTATATAACGCTATCGACTCTTCACTCTACATAATTAACTAAACTTCCTATTCCTTCAATTCTAACTTCGACGCTATCACCTTTTCTTAAAGAGCCAACACCAGGCGGGGTACCTGTTAAGATTATGTCACCCGGTAAAAGAGTCATAATTTTTGAAACAAAACTTACTAGGTCATAGGCATTAAATAACATTTGATTGGTGTTTGAACTTTGCTTTATTTCGCCGTTTAGTAAAAGTTTTATATCGAGGTTTGTCGGATCTATATCATTAATAATGCATGGCCCAAGAGGACAAAATGTGTCAAAACTTTTTGCTCTACTCCACTGGACATCTTTTTTCTGGAAGTCTCTAGCAGTCACATCGTTAGCGCATGTGTAACCCTCGATGTATTCTTTAGCCTTTGAAACTTCGGCATCCTTACATTGCTTTTTAATAACGATTGCCAGCTCCGCTTCATAATCAACTTGTTTACTACCATTAGGGATAGCTATTTTTTCATCGTGGCCAATTACCGAGGTTGGAGGTTTTAAAAAAATAAGCGGCTCATCGGGTAGCTCCATTGAAAGCTCTTGTGCGTGGTCTTTGTAATTTAACCCGACTGCTATTATCTTTGTGGGATTAAATAATTTCTTTTCAACCATACTAAAACCAGATCCAAGACCCTAGACCCTAGAATCTAAACCCTACAAACAATCACTTGCCTTTTAAACCGTAATCTAAGCTATCTACAAGTGCTTGCCAGCTAGCCTCTATTATATTTTCACTTACGCCTATTGTGCCCCAGCTTTCTTTACCGTCACTACTTTCTATAAGTACTCTTACAACGGCGCCTGTTCCTTTCTTTTCATCAAGTACTCTAACTTTATAATCAGACAAATTAATTTTTTTTAAGCTCGGGTAAGCCTTTCCTATTGCCATTCTTAAAGCAGTATCTAAAGCGTTTACAGGACCATTACCTTCTGCTGTCGCTACAATCCTCTTTCCTTTGCAATGCACTTTTATCGTCGCCTCGGTAAGCACTTCAGTATCTTTTCTTTTCTCCATCAAAACCCTAAAACTCTCAAGTCTAAATAGAGGTTTATACTTCTTAAGATACTTTTTTATCATTACTTCAAATGAACCATCAGCAGCTTCGAAATGATAACCGATATACTCCAGTTCTTTTATCTTTTTTAATATTTTCTCGACCTTTCTTGGCTCTTTGGATAAATCTATGCCCAAGTGTTTCGCTCTAATAACAACATTACTTTTACCTGCTAATTCACTTATTAGAACCCTTGATGCATTGCCTACCAAGCTCGGATCAATGTGCTGGTAGAAATCTTTATCTTTGCTCACAGCGCTTACATGCAATCCCGCTTTGTGGGCAAAAGCACTTTGCCCTACATAAGGCTGATGGGCATCCGGTGTTACATTGACTATTTCACTTACATAATGTGCAGTCTCCGTAAGCAAGCGTAAACGTGAATTCGTAATTGCTTTCTTATTCATTTTCAAGGCAAGAGCAGGTATTACGGACATTAAATTTGCGTTGCCACAACGTTCGCCATAACCATTTATTGTGCCCTGTACTTGCGACACACCACTTCTTACCGCTATTAACGAATTTGCTACAGCGCTTTCACTATCATTGTGAGCATGTATTCCCAGTGGCGTCTTATGCTTATTACTAACTATTTTGACAATTTCATCAACTTCATGAGGAAGAGCACCGCCGTTAGTATCACAAAGAACCAAAAAGTCGGCTCCCCCAACTTCAGCTGCTTCCAAAGTTTTTAAAGCATAATCGCTATCGCTTTTATAGGCATCAAAAAAGTGTTCAGCATCATAAATAACTTCAAGGCCTTGATTCTTCAGATACTTGACTGAGTCGGATATCATGGCCAGATTTTCTTTTAGAGATGTTTTTAGAACCTTTCTTACATGGATAGGCCAGCTTTTGCCGAAGATGCAGGCAACCTTTACCCCACTGTTAACTATTGCTTTCAAGCTTTTATCCTTTGACGCTATTACTCCTTTATATCTGGTGCTTCCAAAAGCCACTAATTTAGAATGTTTCAGTTTTAATTTCTTTGCTTCGCGAAAGAACTCGGCATCTTTTGGATTAGCCGCCGGCATGCCGCCTTCTATATAATGGATGCCAAGTTTATCGATTTGTTTTGCTATTTTAAGTTTGTCTTGGACAGTAAAAGATAAGCCCTCTCTCTGGGCTCCGTCTCTCAGCGTTGTATCATACAAAAATACCTGGTTTTTACTCATAGGATTAAGATAAAAGAAAATTATGCTTGTAGCAAGAAATTATGACTTATTATTTCTAATAACTAACAACTAATAACTAATAACTGCTCTTAAACTTGCTCTAACCAATCAGAGTACTTGCTTTCTTCACCTTTAATAGCTTTAAAGAAAGTTTCCTGTAAAGCTTTTGTTATTTTGCCAGGAGGCCCTATCTCTCTGTCATCAATTTCTTTTATAGGCACGATTTCGGCCGCTGTTCCGGTGAAAAATAGTTCATCAGCTAAATAAAGGTCGGATCGCACCAAATTAGCTTCTTTAACTTCATAACCTTTACCTCCGGCAATATCAATTATTGAAGCTCTGGTTATCCCCTCTAAGGCTCCTGCTGAAGTCGGTGGAGTATATATGATGCCGCCTTTAACAGCAAAAATGTTTTCACCGCTGCCATCAGCTACAAAGCCATCTTGTCCAAGCAAAACAGCTTCATCGTATCCGGCACTTATTACTTCAATTTTAGCCAGGATAGAATTTAGATATTGTCCGGTAGCCTTTGCTGCCGTAGGGATACTGTTAGGATTATTTCTGCGAAAAGAACTTATTTTCACTCTTACACCATTCTTTATTCCCTCTTCTCCCAGATAAGCACCCCAGGGCCAAGCTGCAATTGTTACATTTACATCTATTCCTTCAGGATATAGCCCCATCCCGCCATAACCTCGAAAAGCAATTGGCCTTATATAGCAACTCTTCAGCTTATTAGCTTTAACAGTTTCTTTTGTAGCGTTAACTAAATCCTTGAGTGAATAAGGTATTTTCATCTTATATATATCTGCCGAGCGAAATAATCTTTTAATATGGTCTGTCAGCCTGAAAACTGCCGGACCATTGCCGTTTTCATATGCCCTTATACCTTCAAAAACGCCGCTCCCATAATGCAAAGCATGCGTAAGCACGTGGACCTTAGCATCTTTCCAGTCTACTAGTTTTCCATCCATCCAAATTTTTTCTACTTCTGGAATTGCCATATTTGCCTTTCGTTATCTATATTTCCTGGGCTACCAAATCGCCCATCTCATCAGTCTTGGCTTGTTTTTTATCGTTCTCCATTATATCAAGAGTTCGGTAACCTTTTTCAAGAACTTTATTTATTGCATTCTCAATCGCTTGAGCTTCATTTTCCAAATCAAACGAGTGTCTTAGCATTAGGACACATGAAGAGATAGTACCTAGGGGATTTGCAACTTTCTGTCCGGCAATATCAGGTGCACTACCGTGAATCGGTTCGAATAAAGCCGTTTTCCCTTCCCCGAAAGAACCCGAAGAGAGCATACCGATTGAACCGGTAAGCATCGCTGCTTCGTCGCTCAAGATATCGCCAAACATATTCTCGGTTACTATCACATCAAATTGTTTTGGGTCTCTTATAAGCTGCATCGCGCAATTATCAACCAGCATATGAGAAAATTCCACGTTTGTTGATTTCAAAATTTCTTCGGCTTTTTGCCGCCAAAGCCTTGAGGTCTCTAAAACGTTTGCTTTATCAACCGAGGTAACCTTTTTTTGTCTTTTTCCAGCAATTTTAGCTGCAAATTTTACGACGCGGCTAATTTCACTGCTTTTATATTCACAAGTGTCACTGGCTTCTTCAGAACCCCTTTTTTGCTCTCCGAAGTAAATACCTCCGGTAAGTTCTCTTACAATAACTAAGTCCACACCTTCTATAACTTCATTCTTTAACGTTGAAGCATTTTTTAGCTCTTTGTAAGCTTTTACCGGCCTCACATTGGCAAATGTTTTCATTGCTTTTCTTAAACCTAGAAGGCCTTGTTCAGGACGAACTTTATCGGCATCGGTCGTATCCCATTTTGGACCGCCTACCGCACCTAGAAGCACGGCATCACTTTCGCCAACTAGTTCTATTGTGCTCTCAGGAAGAGGCGTTCCTTCTTTGTCAATCGCACAGCCGCCAATCAATCCTTCGGAAAAGTCGAAGTTGTGGCCAAACTTTTCTCCTACTTTTTCCAGTACTTTCTTTGCTTCTACAATAATTTCCGGACCAATACCATCGCCCGGTAAAACTGATATCCTGTAATTCATAAAATCCTAAATCCTAATATCGAAATCCTAAACAAATTCTAAATTCTAATATTCAAATTTTTTAGATAACTTATTTTGATTTTTGGTCATTTGATATTAGATATTGTTTATAGTTTAGGATTTAGAGCTTAGAATTTTTTACCATCTCCTTTGTCAAATTCATCAATCCGCCGGCTTCGATTATCTTTAAAACAAACTCCGGAAAAGGCCTAGTTTTAATGCTCTTACCCTCTACATTAATCAATCCCTTCTCTAAATCTATTTCGACCTGCGAAGAACCTTTTATAGCCAATACTGCCTCCGGACTAGCAATTACAGGCAATCCTATATTAATAGCATTGCGGTAGAAAATTCTCGCAAAAGAGGAGGCAATAACTGCTGCTACACCCGCTGCCTTTAAAGATACGGGAGCGTGTTCCCTGGAGGAGCCACAACCAAAATTCTCTTCAGCAACGACAATATCTCCGGGTTCTACTTTTTTGGCAAAATCTTTATCTAAGCCTTCCAGGCAATATTTTGCTAATTCTAGGGGATCGCTTGTATTCAAGTGACGAGCAGGTATTATTGCGTCAGTATCTATGTTTGCTCCGTATTTATGAACTTTTCCTTTAATTGTCATATGCTCTCGATAACTGCTTTGCTAAACGCCTATTTAACATACTAGCAGTATCCTTAAAAAAGTCAGCAGCTCTTTGGCGTATGTCTTCTAGGTATAAATTGTGACTTTCATAGACAATAATTACCGGTTTAACGTCCCAAAATACGGGTTTTTTTGCTTTAACTTCAAACCAAACCGTAACCGTTCGTTTGTCTTCTTGGGGAATATGCTCTGTTTCAAAAAAAGTTACGCCGACATTAAAATTACTTATCAATTTCAGATTTTTTCTTACTTCTTTTTCAACTACCGTTGCCGCTAATTTTTCAAAATTAAATATATTGTTCAATCTATGTCCTCCGGCGATGTTATGTATCCTGCTATCGCTGATGCCGCTGCTACAGCTGGCCCGCTTAAGTAAACTTCACTATTTAAGTGTCCCATTCGTCCTTTAAAATTGCGGTTGGTAGTTGCCAAAGCTTTTTCTCCTTCAGCTAAAACTCCCATATACCCGCCCAAACAAGGACCGCAAGTTGGCGTACTTACTGCTGCTTCACTCTCCAGAAATATATCTATCAACCCTTCATCTAATGCTTGTTTGTATATATTCTGAGTGGCCGGAATCACTATAAGGCGGCTACTTTTAGCTACTTTTTTGCCTTTTAATATTTTAGCTGCTGTGCGTAAATCTTCCAAGCGGCCATTGGTACACGACCCTATTATCACTTGGTCAATCTTTGTTTTTTCAATTTCACTCACTCCCTTGCTGTTTGAAGGGAGGCAAGGTAAAGCTACCTGGAGTTCAATATCCTCAACATTTATATCGTAAGTCTGAACATATTTAGCATCTTCGTCGGATTTTATTATGTCTATTTCGCCTTCTACTCTGCCTTTTAAATAATCTTTTGTTGCATCATCAGGTGCAATAATACCGTTTTTAGCTCCCGCTTCTATTGCCATATTGCACATGCTAAGCCGGCCATCGATGGAAAGGTTTTCAATTGCGTCTCCCGTAAACTCCATAGATTCATATAAAGCACCGTCTACGCCTATCTGGCCGATTGTATAGAGAATAAAGTCTTTCCCGCTAACCCAATCTCTCTTCTTTCCTCTATAATTAAACAGTTTTGTTTGAGGAACAATAAGCCAGGTCTCACCTAGCGCCATTGCCGAAGCAATGTCTGTTGAGCCCATTCCGGTAGCAAAAGCTCCCAGGGCTCCATAGGTACAAGTATGAGAGTCAGCTCCTACTATCAAGTCACCCGGCTTAACCAAACCTTGCTCGGGAAGCAGTGCATGCTCAATTCCCATTCTTCCCACTTCGAAATAGTTTGTTATTTTCTGTTTTGCGGCAAACTCGCGAAGTAACTTTGCTTGTTCGGCTGATTTGATGTCTTTATTCGGAACAAAGTGATCCGGGACTAAGGCAATTTTCTCAGGATCAAATACTGTTTTTATGCCAGCTTTTTCCAGCTCTTTTATAGCAAGGGGAGCGGTTATATCGTTAGCTAAAACCAAGTCAACTTTCGCCGAGACAATGCTGCCCGCCTTTGCTTGATTCTCTTCTGTATGTTTAGCAATAATCTTTTCCGTAATTGTTTGAGCCACTTTAACTCCAAAATAAGATAGCCGACTTTAAGCATAACAAATGTGTTAAAAACCAACAATTGTAATTAGCTTTTGTTTTATCTTAGTTTCATTCGCGGGATAAAAGTTAATTTATCGGTTTAAAGACTTGTTTATGGCGTTTAGGTAGGCTTTTGCGCTTGCCTCAATTATGTCAGTTGATACTCCCCGGCCGAGAACCGGCTTTCCGTTTATCTCTAGATTTATTGAAACGTGGCCTTGAGCATCCAAGCCGCCTGTTATTGAGCTTACATTATAGTTAATCAGCTTAGCTCCGGCTTTTGTAGCTATATCTATAGCTTTACAAATTGCATCAACAGGGCCGTCTCCCTCGGCATCTTGCTCCATTAACTGGCCGTTTTTCTTTAAAATAACTTTTGCTTTCGGTGTACCTTTGCTACTACTCGAAACTTCCATATCTTTTAATTCGTATATTTCTTCGTCCCTGCCAACCTGGTCAGCTACAATAGCTTCAATATCGGAATTGGTTATTTCCTGTTTTTTGTCCGCTAAGTCCTTAAAACGTTTAAAAGCTTGCTCAAATTGTCCTTCTTCCAACGTATATCCGAGCTCAATTAAGTGCTCCTTGAAGGCATGACGCCCGGATGTTTTTCCCAGGATTATCTTACTCTCTGTCAATCCTATATCCTGGGGATTTATGATTTCATAAGTCGTCCTTTCCTTAAGGACACCATCCTGATGGATTCCGGATGAATGAGCAAAAGCATTTCTTCCCACAATTGCTTTATTGTACTGAACTGAATAGCCGGTAAGCTTACTTACCAAACGACTGGTTTTTGTTATTTCTTTTTGATTTATGCCCGTATCGGCATGTAAATCATTTTTTCTGACTTCAACGGCCATGGCTAGTTCTTCAATTGCGGTATTTCCCGCTCTCTCGCCTAGGCCGTTAATCGCACCTTCTATTTGAGTTGCTCCGTTTTCTATGGCCGCCAAAGAATTTGCAACCGCCATTCCCAAGTCATTATGACAATGCACGCTTAAAGTCACGTCTTTTAAAGCCGGTACTTCTTGAAATAATCTTTCTAATAAAGCACCAAACTCACTGGGCAGAGCATATCCAACGGTATCGGGTATGTTTATGACAGTTGCTCCGCTGTTAATCATCTCATTTACTATCTTTACCAAGAAGTTAAAATCAGTCCTAGTCGCATCCATCGGCGAAAATTC